>NZ_UCNL01000012.1:0-5981 GCF_900473955.1 Synechococcus sp. GEYO | reverse complement strand
CGATCAGTTGCGTTAGGGGATGTTTGTGAGTTATGTTTTTGGACTGCGCGGCAGGCGGAAGCCTGGAGCGCAGCCACTGAGCATGAAGAGCGCGAGCTTGTAATGTTTAGGGGTGCTTACAAGGCCAAGAGGGAGAGATCCCACGGTGTTGTAGGTTTCACAAGCGGTCGCGAGACCGCACCGCCAACCGCTTCTGAGAGGAAGCGCGACGGCAGAACCTGGACAATCGAAAAGTTTAGGAACTGACGCTTTCATCGCGTCGAGTTTCGGTTGCTGAGCTGAAAGGTTTGGTAATTGAGCTTGATGATATAGCGATGTAAGTGTGAGGTCCCGTCAACAATTTTTAGTTGCAAAGAAGCAACGTGCTTACAAGATTGAAAGTTTTCACGAGCTTTTGATGTTGTCGGTGTGCACGTTGTGGAGCAACGACCGGATCTGAGATCCTGGAAAGTCACGAGGGAGAGATTCTAAGTGCACTCTTAAGAACCCTTCTGTCAGAGGAAGGTGGTTTTAACTGCAATCAGTGCGCCAGTGCTGATGAGTGGGTAAAGCAAGTCAAGTTGAAGAGGTGAAAGCCTTTAAGAGGACTTGATCTACAACGGAGAGTTTGATCCTGGCTCAGGATGAACGCTGGCGGCGTGCTTAACACATGCAAGTCGAACGAACCTTCGGGTTAGTGGCGGACGGGTGAGTAACGCGTGGGAATCTGCCCTCAGGAGGGGGATAACGGCTGGAAACGGCCGCTAATACCCCATATGCCGAGAGGTGAAATGAATTTCGCCTGAGGATGAGCCCGCGTCTGATTAGCTAGTTGGTGAGGTAAGAGCTCACCAAGGCATCGATCAGTAGCTGGTCTGAGAGGATGATCAGCCACACTGGGACTGAGACACGGCCCAGACTCCTACGGGAGGCAGCAGTGGGGAATTTTCCGCAATGGGCGAAAGCCTGACGGAGCAACGCCGCGTGAGGGATGAAGGCCTCTGGGCTGTAAACCTCTTTTCTCAAGGAAGAAGATCTGACGGTACTTGAGGAATAAGCCACGGCTAATTCCGTGCCAGCAGCCGCGGTAATACGGGAGTGGCAAGCGTTATCCGGAATTATTGGGCGTAAAGCGTCCGCAGGCGGCCTTTCAAGTCTGCTGTTAAAACGTGGAGCTTAACTCCATCATGGCAGTGGAAACTGTTGGGCTTGAGTGTGGTAGGGGCAGAGGGAATTCCCGGTGTAGCGGTGAAATGCGTAGATATCGGGAAGAACACCAGTGGCGAAGGCGCTCTGCTGGGCCATAACTGACGCTCATGGACGAAAGCCAGGGGAGCGAAAGGGATTAGATACCCCTGTAGTCCTGGCCGTAAACGATGAACACTAGGTGTCGGGGGAATCGACCCCCTCGGTGTCGTAGCCAACGCGTTAAGTGTTCCGCCTGGGGAGTACGCACGCAAGTGTGAAACTCAAAGGAATTGACGGGGGCCCGCACAAGCGGTGGAGTATGTGGTTTAATTCGATGCAACGCGAAGAACCTTACCAGGGTTTGACATCCTGCGAATCTCTTGGAAACGAGAGAGTGCCCTCGGGAACGCAGTGACAGGTGGTGCATGGCTGTCGTCAGCTCGTGTCGTGAGATGTTGGGTTAAGTCCCGCAACGAGCGCAACCCACGTCTTTAGTTGCCAGCATTTAGTTGGGCACTCTAGAGAGACCGCCGGTGATAAACCGGAGGAAGGTGTGGATGACGTCAAGTCATCATGCCCCTTACATCCTGGGCTACACACGTACTACAATGCTACGGACAAAGAGCAGCAAGTTCGCGAGGACAAGCAAATCTCATAAACCGTGGCTCAGTTCAGATCGTAGGCTGCAACTCGCCTACGTGAAGGAGGAATCGCTAGTAATCGCAGGTCAGCATACTGCGGTGAATACGTTCCCGGGCCTTGTACACACCGCCCGTCACACCATGGAAGTTGGCCACGCCCGAAGCCGTTACTCCAACCCTTGTGGAGGAGGACGTCGAAGGTGGGGCTGATGACTGGGGTGAAGTCGTAACAAGGTAGCCGTACCGGAAGGTGCGGCTGGATCACCTCCTAACAGGGAGACAAACAATGATTTTGATGTCTGAGTACTTAATTCTTAGGCCGAAATCCTGTCACCTTAGGTCGATCGGTACCTCAATTTTGAAGTCAAGAATGCATAGCAATATGTATTGCTTGATGGAAATTTTCAGTTCCTAAACTTTGTCTAGGTCACATCCCACAAGGGTTGAGTCTTCCTGGGCCATTAGCTCAGGTGGTTAGAGCGCACCCCTGATAAGGGTGAGGTCCCTGGTTCAAGTCCAGGATGGCCCATTCGGTGTTGGGGGTTTAGCTCAGTTGGTAGAGCGCCTGCTTTGCAAGCAGGATGTCAGGAGTTCGAGTCTCCTAACCTCCACTGATCGAACTCAATCTCCATCTTCTGAATGATGGAAGGTGAACTCGAATGTGATGTGATTTAGATGTGTCCGCTGGCATGACCCCAGCTTCCTGTCATTCCGAAATGACGTGAATTATCACGATCTTTTGGTTGATAAGATGCTGGGCTCGAACTGTTTAAGCAGTTTGATGTCTAGCAGAACCTTGACAACTGCATAGGAAAAAGTCTGTAAGAATAAAGCATCTCTCATGGATGCATCATTCTTTTTAGGATGATGTCAATTCTTGAGCAAGAGCCGAGACTCCATAACGTTCTTCTAATTGTGTCGAGCAATTGGGAGTTTGATGATTGATTCAGCAATGAATCGTTCAGAATCTGTTTCAACAACAGCAAGCGTTTTGGAGATTAAATGGTCAAGCTACAAAGAGCTCACGGCGGATACCTTGGCACACAGAGGCGATGAAGGACGTGGTTACCTGCGATAAGTCTCGGGGAGCTGGAAACACGCTTTGATCCGGGAATTTCCGAATGGGGCAACCCTTAGAACGGCCAGCTGAATCCATAGGCTGGCACGAGCCAACCCAGCGAACTGAAACATCTTAGTAGCTGGAGGAAAGGAAAGTAAAAACGACTCCCTGAGTAGCGGCGAGCGAACGGGGAAGAGCCTAAACCGATGGTTTCGACCATCGGGGTTGTGGGACAGCAATGTGGAAAAGGGATGTTAGTGGAAGTGTTTGAAAGACACGCCAAAGAAGGTGAAAGCCCCGTACACGAAAACTGAACTGACCTAGCTGTATCCCGAGTAGCACGGAGCACGTGAAATTCCGTGTGAATCCGCGAGGACCACCTCGTAAGGCTAAGTACTACTGTGTGACCGATAGCGAAACAGTACCGCGAGGGAAAGGTGAAAAGAACCCCGGGAGGGGAGTGAAATAGAACATGAAACCGTGAGCTTACAAGCAATGGGAGCCCGACTTATCGGGTGACCGTGTGCCTGTTGAAGAATGAGCCGGCGACTTATAGGTACTGGCGGGTTAAACCGGAAATGGTGGAGCCATAGCGAAAGCGAGTCTGAATAGGGCGTTTGTCAGTATTTATAGACCCGAACCCGGGTGATCTAACCATGGCCAGGATGAAGCTTGGGTGATACCAAGTGGAGGTCCCAACCAACTGACGTTGAAAAGTCACTGGATGAGCTGTGGTTAGCGGTGAAATGCCAATCGAACCCGGAGCTAGCTGGTTCTCCCCGAAATACGTTGAGGCGTAGCGTCTCGTGCTCCAGCAGGGGGGTAAAGCCACCATTTCGGTGCGGGCTGCGAGAGCGGTACCAAATCGAGATGAACTCTGAATACCCTGTGTGTAGCGAGGCAGTCAGACTGTGGGGGATAAGCTCCATGGTCGAGAGGGAAACAGCCCAGACCGCCAGCTAAGGTCCCCAAATCAACGCTAAGTGATAAAGGAGGTGGGATTGCCCAGACAACCAGGAGGTTTGCCTAGAAGCAGCCATCCTCAAAGGAGTGCGTAATAGCTCACTGGTCGAGCGATCCTGCGCCGAAAATGAACGGGGCTAAGCGTTGTACCGAAGCTGCGGATTTATGGTAGGGGAGCGTTCTATGTGGGGCGAAGCGTTAGCGTGAGCGGGCGTGGACTGCATGGAAGTGAGAATGTCGGCTTGAGTAGCGAAAACATGGGTGAGAATCCCATGCACCGAAACCCTAAGGGTTCCTCCGGCAGGCTCGTCCGCGGAGGGTTAGTCTGGTCCTAAGGTCAGGCCGAAAGGCGTAGTCGATGGATAACAGGTCAACATTCCTGTACCGGTTATGTTTTGGGAAGAGGGACGGAGAAGGCTAGCCGAGCCAGACGTTGGTTACTGGTTCAAGCGTTCGAGGCTATGAGGAGCGGCGAAAACGTTCCGAGCTGAGGCGTGAGTACGAGCTGCTACGGCAGCGAAGTCGGTGATGTCATGCTTCCAAGAAAAGCTCTATACCCGTTAAGGCATAACTGCCAGTACCCGAAACCGACACAGGTGGGGTGGTAGAGAATACCGAGGTGCGCGAGGTAACTCTCTCTAAGGAACTCGGCAAATTAGCCCCGTAACTTCGGGAGAAGGGGTGCCACCGCAAGGTGGTCGCAGTGAAAAGGCCCTGGCGACTGTTTACCAAAAACACAGGTCTCCGCTAAGTCGCAAGACGATGTATGGGGGCTGACGCCTGCCCAGTGCCGGAAGGTTAAGGAAGCCGGTCAGCGTAAGCGAAGCTGGCGACTGAAGCCCCGGTGAACGGCGGCCGTAACTATAACGGTCCTAAGGTAGCGAAATTCCTTGTCGGGTAAGTTCCGACCCGCACGAAAGGCGTAACGATCAGGGCGCTGTCTCGGAGAGAGGCTCGGCGAAATAGAATTGTCTGTGAAGATGCGGACTACATACACCCGGACAGAAAGACCCTATGAAGCTTTACTGTAGCTTGGTATTGTGCCCGGGCTCTGAATGCGCAGGATAGGTGGGAGACGTTGATCTAGTGCTCGTGGGTACTAGGGAGTCAATGGTGAGATACCACTCTTTCAGAGCTAGGGTTCTAACGTTCACCCGTTATCCGGGGAGCGGACAGTATCAGGTGGGCAGTTTGACTGGGGCGGTCGCCTCCTAAAAGGTAACGGAGGCGCACAAAGGTTTCCTCAGGCTGGTTGGAAATCAGCTGACGAGTGCAAAAGCAGAAGGAAGCTTGACTGTGAGACCTACAAGTCGAACAGGGACGAAAGTCGGTTTTAGTGATCCGACGGTTCTGAGTGGAAGGGCCGTCGCTCAACGGATAAAAGTTACTCTAGGGATAACAGGCTGATCTCCCCCAAGAGTTCACATCGACGGGGAGGTTTGGCACCTCGATGTCGGCTCATCGCAACCTGGGGCTGAAGTCGGTCCCAAGGGTTGGGCTGTTCGCCCATTAAAGCGGTACGCGAGCTGGGTTCAGAACGTCGTGAGACAGTTCGGTCCATATCCGGTGTATGCGTAGGAATATTGAGAGGATTTCTCCCTAGTACGAGAGGACCGGGAGGAACGCACCTCTGGTGTACCAGTTATCGTGCCAACGGTAAACGCTGGGTAGCCATGTGCGGAGTGGATAACCGCTGAAAGCATCTAAGTGGGAAGCCCACCTCAAGATGAGTATTCCCATGGGGTAACCCAGTAAGGTCACGGGAAGAACACCCGTTGATAGGCTCTACGTCGAAGTCCAGTAATGGATGCAGCGGAGGAGTACTAATAGACCGAGGGCTTGACCATGATTTGGTTCTTGCCTGAGGCGATGATTTATTCAATTCAGACGCATGATCAACGATGAAAGTTGTTGGTGATGTCCTATGCAGTTCTCAGGGTTCAACCTTGGGAATGTTTTCTATCCTGGTGTCCATAGCGTTGTGGAACCACTCCGATCCATCTCGAACTCGGTTGTGAAACGCAGCAGCGGCGACGATATTTGGGGGGTAGCCCCCTGAGAAAATAGCTCGATGCCAGGTAAAACATTTCTATCACGCATGTGATGCGAAGAAAGCCACCCTTGAGGGGTGGCTTTTTTTGTGCCCTGGC
>NZ_UCNL01000013.1:0-221758 GCF_900473955.1 Synechococcus sp. GEYO | reverse complement strand
AGCGTGTGCTGCGGATGCGCTACGGGATGGACGGGCAAGATCCGATGAGCCTCACGGGCATCGGTCGAGTGATCGGAATCAGCCGCGATCGGGTCCGTAATTTGGAGCGTGATGGTTTGGCTGGACTGCGTCGCCTCAGTGATCAGGTTGAGGCTTATGTCGCCTGCTAATTTTTTAGCAGTCAACAATTTTCAATTTACCTCAGAGCAATAGGTGATATTTTATGGGTAAATTAATATCTTTGGATTATATTGATCAATTCGAGGTTAACTTGCTCTGGGCTTTCATCATGGGGACAGTGACCTGCGTTGGTCAATATTTTTAATGACTGAATGCAGCTGTAGCGTTTTGCCCACTCTTGGGCTTCAGTAACAGGTTCCCAGGGGTCTCTCTTGCCCCAGATCAGATCCACGGGCTGTTGAAGGTTGTCCAGTAAATCTGGCGCGAGGTGATCGTTAAACAGATTGATGAAGCCGCGGAATGCTTCTGCTGCTCCAGATCGTTGCGTTGGCTTGTAGAGAAGTTCCACCAGCTGATCATCAATGTTGTTGCCACTGGGGTAGGCCTGTTTCAGGACGCTTTTGATCACCCTTGGCCGTGCAGCATTACGGAACAAGGCTGTACTCAGCCAGCGCTGGCTGACCAATTTCTTCAAGAGCGGGCGTATCCAGGCCATCCAGGCAGGTTGAGTCGCCAGTTGCTTGTCGTCCATCAGCCGTTGAGCGCAGTCGATCAGCACCACTCTTTTGCAGTGGTCTTCAAGCAGCTGCGCGGCGCGTAACGCGACGACTCCTCCGATGGAGTTGCCGACTAGAAGCACCGGACCTTGCACGATTTCTTTGCAGAAGTCGGAAACCTGCTGGCCCCAAAGATTAAAGCTGTAGACCAGGGCCTGACTGCTCTTCGCGCGATCCACACCATGTTGTTCCCCTGGCAGCAAAGCCTGAGGTTGGCTGCTGTCACCGAAGCCGATCAAGTCGAGGGCATAGGTGCGGGTGTACTTCCCCAGAACAGGCAGATTGTGCCGCCAGTGATTGCCGCTGGCGCCGAAACCATGCACCAGGACGACAGAGGGAACACTGCTCTTTTGCCCATGATCTGGAGTGTCTGCATGGCATTGCCAGGCGACCTCAAGGCTGCTGCCATCAGCTTGTTTCCAGGTCCAGATTGAGTCAGCTGGCACCAGCGATTAAGGCATCGTCGTTGCCATCCTGCTGCTTTTGGTTGAACAAACGTGCCTCAAGGCCCTTGATCACCACATAAAAGGGTGGAACTACACCCAGAGACAGCACCGTGGCGACGACGAGGCCACCGAAAATCACGGTTCCCAGTGACTGCTGACTGTGGGCACCAGCCCCGTTGGCCACCACTAGTGGTAGAAAACCAGCGAGGGCCGCGATTGCTGTCATCAAGATCGGGCGTAGCCGCGACTCGGCTGATTCGATTACGGCTTGAGTAGCAGACATGCCCTGTTCCAGCCGTTGCTCGGCCACTTCAACGATCAGGATTCCGTTTTTGGCTGCTAGACCGATCAGGGTCACGAGACCGACCTGTGCGTAGATGTTGAGATCTATCGAACGCATTCCCAGAAACGCCAGTGCCCCCAGCATTGCCAGAGGAACCGTGGCAAGGATCACCACAGGCGTTACGTAGCTTTCGTACTGCGCAGAGAGCACCAGATAAACGATCAGTACGCCAAGACCAAACACCACCACGCTGGCACTGCCTGCGGAGAGCTGAAGGGCGGCAAGGCCTGTAAAGGCGGAGCCAATGTTGGTGAAATTTTGCTTCTTGAAGATCTCTTGAATGGCTGTGAGCGCCTGACCACTGCTCTTACCAACGGCCTCGGCACCCTGAATAAGAATCGTGCGATACAGGTTGTAGTGGCTAATCACGGAGGGAGCACTGCTCAGATCAGCACTGGCGAACTGAGACACCTGCACCAAGCCACCATCTCGACTGCGCACGTAGATATCGAGGATGTCTTCAACGCTCTTGCGTTGATCGGCTTGCCCCTGCACATAGATGTTGCGGACCTGACCGCTCTCGTAGGTGAGGCCTGAGTAGTTGCTACCTGCAATAACAGCGATCGTGTCCATCGCCTCCTGGTAGTCGACGTTCAGAGCACCCATCACGTCACGATCGATGGAGAGACCGATTGCAGGGGAGCTGGGATTGAACTGGGTGTAGACCTTGGAGAAATCGCCGCTGGTGTTGGCTGTTGTGATCAGCTCGCCAGCCATCGCGGAAAGCTCGTTGAAGTTGTATGCGCCATTGCTGAGGTCATTGAACTGGAAATAGAAGCCGCCTTGGGGTGAAAAGCCCGGCACAGCGGCTGGACCGATGGCAAATGCCAGTCCTCCACTCAATTCGATCAGCTGGGAATTCAGGCGATCGATGATGGCATCGGCAGCGTGCTCACTTCCCTTGCGTTCCGATAGCGGTTTGAGTCCGAAGAAGAAAAGACCTTGGTCTGGACTGGAACCGTTGAAGCCCGATCCGCTGATGATTGATGCGTTCTCAATATCGTCTTCCTTGCTGAGAACTTGAGCAATTTGCGTGCCGAGCTTTTTAGTCTCGACCAGGGAGGCACCGTTCTGCAGCTGGAAAACGCCGAGTCCATAGCCTTGATCTTCTTCAGGAATGAAGGCACTGGGGATTGTGCCGAAGGCCAGCACGGTGATCAGGATGCCTGCTCCCAGCCCTCCCATCACGAGCTTTCTTGCTTTGATCAATCGCACCAGCAGATTGGCGTATCCCTTTTGCAGTCGGTCAAATCCGGCGTTGAAGCTGCGGAAGATCCTCATGAGATTGGCACCGGCAAAGCCGCCGATCAGCACGCCGGCGATGTAAGTCCAGTTGCCAAAAGAGTTAGCGCTGAACTTCCCGAAGGCGAGTCCAACAATCACTCCGGCGACGATCCATCCCCAGCCTTTGGGTTGCCTCGGCTGCTCCTTTGGAAGGATCAGCCCGGAAAGCATGGGTGAAAACGTCAGGGCGTTGAAGGCTGAGATGGCAATCGAGAAAGCGATCGTCAGCGCGAATTGTTTGTAGATGATGCCGATGCCGCCTGGATAAAAGGCCACTGGTACGAACACGGCCATCAGCACCAGAGCGGTTGCGACTAAGGCCCCGAATAGTTCTCCCATGCACTCGAGTGCTGCCTGACGGGGTTTCATGCCTTTCTCGATGTTGCTCGAGACGGCTTCAATCACAACAATGGCGTCGTCCACGACCAGGCCCGTTGCCAGCACAAGACCAAGCAGTGTGAGCTGGTTGATCGAAAAGCCGAAAACGTTCAGAAAGGCGAAGGTGCCCACCAGCGAGATCGGGATCGCCAGGCTTGGCACGATGGTTGCTCTCCAGTTTTGGAGGAACAGGAACAGGATCACCAGCACCAGCACGATTGCCAGACCGAGCGCATCGATGACGCCATCGACTGAGGCTTCGATGAACTGGCCGATGTTGTAGATCTGATTGACCTGAACGCCTGGCGGAACGTTTGCTGCGAACTGTTCCATCTGTTCCACCACCGCGTTGGAGACGTCCAGTGCATTGCTGGATGGCGTCTGGTAAACCGCCACTGTGAGGGCGGGGTTGCTTCTCTTATCGGTGGCCTGAACCGAGTAGGTGTTGGTGCCGTAGCGCACCTCTCCGACATCACGCAACTTGAGGAGATTGCCGGTCTCGCTCCGGTTGATGATCAGATTTTCGAACTGCTCGATCGAGATCAGATTGCCGTTGTTTTCAACAAGAATCGGGTAGGTGAAGACCTGATCGCCTGAGGCCGGTGGTCCACCGACTAGGCCCCCAACAGCAATGCTGTTCTGGGATTTCACTGCTGAGATCACATTCTCGGACGTGAGACCATTCGCAGCCAACTTGTCGGGATCCACGAACAGCCAGAAGGCTGGATTGGCGCCGCCGTAGACGGTCACCGTTGCCACGCCTTCGACTCTCGATAGCGGGTAATACAGCTGCTCGTAGATCAGGCCATTGAGGTAACCGGCGTCGTATTGGCCTTCACTCGAACCCACCTCGTAGGCCAGCAAGATGGAAGGGTTGCTCTGTTTCACCGAGACGCCCGTCTCTGAAACCTGTGATGGCAACTGGGTCATCGCCAGGGAGACCCTGTTCTGCACATTGACCTGGTCGATGTCGATGTCAGTCGTTTCATCGAAATAGACACTGATCGCGCTGTTCCCCTCCATGTCGCTGTTGGAGGAGATGTAACTGATCCCGGGGACGCCGTTGATTTGTTGTTCCAGTGGATTGGTTACCGCTTGCTCGGTCACCTCCGCATTGGCACCGCCATACACGGCTGAAACCAGAATTAGTGGATTGGCAATGTTCGGCAGGTTGGCGATCGGCAGATTGGGAATGCTGATCAGGCCCACCAGCACGATCATGATGCTGCAGACGGTTGTCAGCACCGGCCGTTTGATGAACTTGTCGGAAAAGGACATCGCTGATTCAGTCCTTGGATGTTGTGGCAGAACTGGCTGGCGCCACTTTCACCGGCATGCCGCTGCGCAGGCGGCTGGTATTGCTGATTGCCACGACGTCAGCCTGATTCAGCCCTGATTTGACGAGATAAAAATTGTTTTGCAATGGACCCAGCTGCACGGGTGTCTGGATCACGATTGGCGTGCTGGAGGGAAGTTTTTCGAGTTTTTTCTTCGTTGCCGCAGTCACAGTTGTGGAGGCCTTAATTTTCGGCAGAGCTCTGCTCAAAGGAATCAATTTGTAGACAAAAGGCTGTTCCGCTTGCATCATCACTGCCTGAACAGGCACCGCGAGCGACTGTTTGCGTCCGGTGATGATGGCGCTTTTGACGTACTGACCAGTTTTCAACTTTCCAGTCAGATTGGGGAACTCTGCCTTCACCATCAAGGTGTTGGGGGCAGTGGAGTTGCCGCTTATTCCGAAATAGGGGGAAATGAACACCACCGACCCCTCTCCCTGCACCGGAGGTTTTCCCTGCGAGACCACATTCACGGCCTGGCCGATTGCCACATCTCCCGCCTGTGTTGCAGGAATCTGCATCAAGGTCCACAGGTTGGAATTGTTCACGATGCCCGTGATCGCTTGCCCGGTCTTGACGTAATCCCCCAACTTCACTTTGTCGAGGTCGCCGATGACGCCGTCGATGGGCGAGCGAACGAATTTGTACCCGAGGTTGGCTGCTGCGGTGCGCGCCTGATCATGGGAGGCAATGGCCTGGGTGGCGTACTGATCACGCTGTTTGGCTGAGGCCGCCCCGTTCTGATAAAGGAATTCGTATCGCTCAGCGTTGAGCTTGTCGGTGACTGCCTGTGCTTTTGCGGCATCGAGGGCAGCGCTTTCCTGAACGTTGTCCAAGACAAGAATTGGCTGCCCGGCTTTGACCTTCTGACCGTCTTTGGCCAGCACCTGGACCACTCGACCATCGGTCTCTGGCATTAAGGCCACATTGGTTGTGGACTCCAAAACGCTGATGGCCTGGATATTGGGCTCAAAGGTGGTTTCGGAGATCGTTGCCGTCTGCACGGTCATCATCCGCGCTGCCTGTTTGCTCTTACCGCAGCCCGTCAGCAGTGCAGCGGCGGCAAGAGTGCACAACACGGTTCGCCGCACAGAAATTCACTCAGATAGGGCGGACGTTACCGGTTTTTTTCAGACCGCACCGCATCAGAGAGCATGCGTGAATATTTCTGTTGGACGGCGATCGGGGACGCAGAAATTGGTGATTCTGCTGTTCCGATTTGGATGGATCAGTAGCCCTGAACAACGATCGTTTACGGATTGATTGGGGGTTTTTGCACAGTTTTTCCACAGGGCTATTTGGATAGACCTCAACTGCGGGAGTGGCTTTTGGTTGCAGCAGGGGAAAAGCCCTTAACCTCTTAATGGAAGGTGCAAAAGTTGTCCTTACCAGTGAAAACTTGCTTTTGCAAGCAGGCAAAAGCCTCTTCGCCACTCGTTTCTTGCGGTAAGTGGTTTTTGTTTGCCAAGAATTCGCTGTTTTGGCAGCCCGATGATTGGCATAGCCTGATGGGTGGGTTGACAGTCAACGGCCTGAGTTGCACGAGACCCTGGATGCGATCTCCGCTCAAGTCAGTGTGGAAAATCAGTTAGGAGAAGATCTTTATCGCGCCTGGAGATTTTTATTGAAAAGTATCCCCAGTGGGATCACGATCGTTTGATGCAGGCAGACATTGCAGGATTCGTGTTTCAGCACGGTTGCAAAGACCTCTTGCTGGTGCGTCATCATTTCGGCGGTCTGTTTTGTTGGGAGGAGTCCTGCACGCTGTGAAGGATCGATCCACAGCACTGTTTGAGCGGTGCAGCGAACTTTTGTTGTCTCCGACAAGTTCTGAATGTGCTGCGCGGTCTTTGTTGAGCTGGTGGCAGCAGCATGGACGATGCGATCCAAAGCAGAAGCCCTGGATGTTCAGGGCCGATGGTCGCTGGCCTGCGGCTGAGGAAGGTCTTGATCCTTACCCGATCTGGATTGCTGAGGTGATGCTGCAGCAAACGCAGTTGCAGGTGGTCCTCCCATATTGGCAGCGATGGATGCAGGCTTTCCCCAAGCTTGAGGTGCTTGCTGCGGCGTCGGAGCAGCAGGTCTTGTTGCTTTGGCAGGGCCTTGGTTATTACTCACGTGCCCGTCGTTTGCACGCAACATCTCGGTTGCTGCTCACTGAATTGCAGCGACATCAACGGGATGGAAACGATCCGATGCCTTTCAGTGATTGGCCTTTCGACCCGGAGATCTGGCTGGCATTGCCCGGTATCGGCCGCAGCACAGCGGGTGGCATCTTGTCGTCGGCCTTCAATAGCCCTCGGGCGATCCTCGACGGCAATGTGCGTCGGGTGCTGGCCAGGTTGCATGCCCATCCAGTGCCTCCAATCCGAGCGCAGGCTCAGTTTTGGGCCTGGAGCGAAGAGTTGATTGATGCCGTTCCAGGCCTCAGCCGTGATCTCAATCAGGCCTTAATGGATCTTGGTGCCATTGTCTGTACCCCACGTCGTCCTTCCTGTGAGCTTTGTCCCTGGGATGCGCACTGTGCTGCTTACGCTGCCGGTTCTCCTCAGCAGTACCCCGTGAAAGAGGCACCACGTGACATCCCCTTTCAAGTGATTGGTGTGGGTGTGGTCCTCAACGACGCAGCTGAGGTTCTGATCGATCAGCGCCTGAATGATGGCCTGCTGGGCGGTCTATGGGAATTTCCTGGGGGCAAGCAGGAGCCTGATGAAGTCATCACAGATACCATCCGACGCGAGTTGCGGGAAGAGCTGGCCATTGAAGTCAACGTTGACAACAAGCTGATCACGGTGGATCACGCCTACAGCCACAAAAAGCTTCGCTTTGAGGTTTATCTCTGTCGTTGGATTTCAGGAGATCCCCAACCTCTAGCCAGTCAGCAGGTGCGCTGGGTGAAGCCGTCCAACCTCGCTGATTACCCCTTCCCTGCTGCGAATGGGCGCATCATCGCGGCCCTGCTTGAGCGGCTTGCTTGAAGTGTGTTTCATCGCATGTCCATTCTTTGAATGATGACTGAACGTGCTTTGAAGCTGAACAGCGATTGCGCTGCCTGACGTCTGCGGAATTTCTGGCCACGCTGCTGATAGCCGCAGCAGCTCTGATGTCTGATTCCGCTCCGCAGGTGCTGTGTCTTGGTGAAGCCCTCGTTGATCGGCTCGGACCACTGGGGTGTGACCCTGCCTTGGCTGCTCCAGTGGATTGTGATGACCGTCTTGGTGGCGCTCCTGCCAATGTGGCTTGCGCGTTGGCCCGGCTTGGAACTTCGGTCGCCTTCATCGGTCGACTAGGTGCAGATGTTATCGGGAAAAACTTTCAGGAGATGTTGGGCAATCGTGGTGTTGATTTGCGTGGTCTTCAAATTGATCCGCAACGCCCCAGCCGCGTGGTGCTTGTGCGCCGTGATTCCACTGGAGAGCGTGTCTTTCAGGGATTTGCGGGCGACCGTGGCGAGGGCTTTGCCGATCAGGCTTTGAATCAGAGCAGTCTTGATCCGATCTGGTGTGCTTTGGCAGCGGAAGCTCGCTGGCTGTTGATCGGCACCATTCCTCTGGCCACAGAGGACTCTGCGGCAACCTTGCGCTCTGCGGTCAGTCAGGCCAAGCGGAATGGAGTGCAGATTGCCCTCGATGTGAACTGGCGGCCCACGTTCTGGGATCCCTCAGCGGACCCGGTTGCAGGTCCTTCCCCGCATGCGCTGGCTCTGATGCAACCCTTTCTTGAGAAAGCTGGATTGATCAAACTGGCGAGGGAAGAAGCGGAGTGGCTGTTTTGCAGCAGTGATCCCGCAGAGATCAGCGCTGCGTTGCCTCAGCAGCCGGATGTGCTGGTGACTGATGGCGGTCATCCGGTGCGGTGGTTCATGGCCGGCCACAAGGGTTCGATGACGGCTCTGGCACCTGCTCAGATTGTTGATACCACCGGAGCTGGAGACGCTTTCACGGCAGGACTGCTGCATCAACTGGTGACACTGACCCCTTCAACTGGCCAGCCACTTCAGCTGAGTGCAGCTGTGGTGGAACAGGTTGTGCGCTATGCGGCAGCCTGCGGAGCGTTGGTCTGTTCCGGTGCCGGGGCGATCGATCCGCAACCTTTGCCCAGCATGGTTGTGGAGTTTCTCGATCAACTCGACTCCTGATGGGTCTGTGTTCTGATCTGATCGCTTTTGTTCAGTGTTGCCAGCCTGCCTCCCTCGCTCCGGTGTGTCAGCTTCAGTCGCCAGGCTTCCGGCAGGGCAACGCTGAGTCGTTCCGACCATTCCACCACCAGGATGGCTCCCATACCCACCGCTTCTTCCTCTTCCTGAAGGAATAGGTCATCGGCCGCTGTTGGTACCTCCAGCCTGTAAAGATCCAAGTGAACTAGTGGTGGCTGCCCCTGGGTGTAGTGCTGAGCAAGGGCAAAGGTTGGGCTGGTGATCGGTTCGTCGATGCCTATCGCAGAGGCAATGCCTTGCACCAGTGAGGTTTTGCCTGCACCGAGAGTGCCCTCGAGCAGTAGTAGTGATGGACGTTCAGGGTGTTGCACCAGATACCTACCCAGGGCTCGTGTGGCCTCCAGGTCCTTCAGGATCCAGCTCCAATCGGTAGATTGCTTGATCAGCGAGCCCGAAGCCTCGGCGTCTCCGCAGATATTCAAATCCACACTCTTTTAGGGAGCACACAAACCATGGTGGCAGCGCCCACGTCCGCGGCTGAGCTAAAGCTTGGCGTCGATTGCGTAATTGCTGATATCAACCAGGCTGATTTCGGCCGCAAGGAACTCGATATCGCCGAGACCGAGATGCCTGGCCTGATGGCATTGCGCAAAAAATATGGCAGCGAAAAGCCCCTGAAGGGCGCCCGCATCGCCGGGTCTTTGCACATGACGATCCAGACCGCGGTTCTGATTGAAACGCTGGTTGAGCTTGGCGCTGACGTGCGTTGGGCTTCCTGCAATATTTTCTCGACGCAGGACCACGCAGCAGCTGCGATTGCAGCTAAGGGAATCCCCGTTTTCGCGGTGAAGGGCGAAACCCTGGAGGAATACTGGGAATACACCCACCGCATCCTCGAGTGGGGTGATGGTGGTTCACCCAACATGATTCTCGATGACGGTGGCGACGCCACCGGTCTGGTGATGTTGGGCAGCAAGGCAGAGCAGGACATCACTGTTCTCGACAACCCTTCGAATGAGGAAGAGACCTACCTCTTCGCGTCCATCAAGAAGAAGCTTGCTCAGGATTCCAGTTTCTACAGCCGCACCAAAGCGCAGATTCAGGGTGTCACTGAGGAAACCACCACGGGTGTGGCTCGTCTCTACAAGATGCAGAAGAGTGGCGAGTTGCCTTTCCCTGCCATCAACGTCAACGACTCGGTCACCAAGAGCAAATTCGACAACCTCTACGGTTGCCGCGAATCACTGGTTGATAGCATCAAGCGTGCTACTGACGTGATGGTTGCTGGCAAGCAGGCGCTTGTGATCGGCTATGGCGATGTGGGCAAGGGTTCCGCTCAGTCCTTGCGTGGACTGGGCGCAACCGTTTGCATTGCTGAGGTCGATCCCATCTGTGCCTTACAGGCAGCTATGGAGGGCTATCGCGTCGTCCGTCTGGAAGATGTTGTCGAAGACATGGACATCTTCGTTACTGCCACGGGCAACTACCAGGTGATCCGCAATGAGCACCTGGTGAAGATGAAGGATGAGGCGATCGTCTGCAACATTGGTCATTTCGATAATGAAATTGATGTTGCTTCACTCAAGAATTATGAGTGGGAAAACATTAAACCTCAGGTTGATCACATCACCCTGCCCAGCGGCAACAAGATCATTTTGCTCGCAGAAGGTCGTCTGGTGAATCTGGGTTGCGCCACAGGTCACCCCAGCTTCGTAATGAGTAACTCTTTCACTAATCAGGTGTTGGCTCAGATTGAGATTTTCACTAAGGGTAAAGAGTACGGAAAGGAGGTTTACGTCCTGCCGAAACACCTCGACGAGATGGTGGCGCGTTTACACCTTGGTCGTATCGGTGCCCAGCTCACTGAGCTCAGTAAGGATCAGGCCGATTACATCAATGTGCCGGTTGCAGGTCCTTACAAGCCTGATCATTACCGCTACTAAATTATCGGCCGAACAAGTTTTTTCGCTTGTTTTCTTCAGCCAGGTCACTGTTGTGATCTGGCTTTTTTATTGGATGAAGACATCAATGAAAGCTCTGATGGTCTCAATCTGAGCTTTCAGGGTTGCTTCATGGAAGACTTGCCACGACTTCAGCATGCTCCATGGGGCTCACCGAATTTGTAACCCAACTGCCCGATTGGATTGGCCAAGCCGTCGAGGCCAATCCCTGGGCGGGATACGCCGCAATCTTTGCGGCCATGTTCCTGGAGAACCTGTTCCCTCCGATTCCCTCCGAGCTGATCATGCCTCTGGGAGGTTTTTATGTTCAGCAAGGCCAGCTGCAGTTGGTTCCAGTCGTCATCGCGGGTCTGTTGGGCACCGTCCTTGGTGCTTTGCCCTGGTATGGGATTGGCCGCCTCATTAATGAAGAACGCATTGAGCAGTGGCTCAGTCGACATGGTCGCTGGATCGGTATCAGCCCTGAGGAGTTGTCTCGCAGCCGCCGTTGGTTCAGCCGTTATGGAACTGCCCTGGTGTTCTGGGGGCGACTGGTGCCAGGCATTCGCACTCTGATTTCAGTCCCTGCTGGCATCGAGTTGATGCCGATCACGCCTTTCCTGATCTGGACGACGGCCGGCAGTTTGATCTGGACCCTGTTGCTGACTGTCGCCGGCATGGTCCTTGGCGAGGGCTACAGCAACGTGGAGGCCTGGATCGATCCGGTCAGCAAGGTCATCAAGGTGATGTTGGTGGTCGCCGTTCTCGCTGGGGGGATCTGGTTGGGTCTTCGGATTTGGAGGAGACGTCAGTCCGCCGATTGATGGCGGACTGAGCGATCAGGCCAACATCAGAAGGGCACTTCCTCGTCGCTGGGGCTTCCGCCTCCGAAATTGCCGCCTGCTTCCTGGTTGTCTCGCTTCGAGCCCAGAAGTTCCAGTCGATCAACACGAACCACGGGTTTGCAGCGCTCTTCACCACTGTTGCGGTCGTTCCAGCGGTCCAGCTTGAAGCTGCCGATGATGCCGAGCAGGGAACCCTTCTTCACGTAGTCCGCTGCCACCTGAGCCTGTTTTCCCCAAATTTCTAGATTGAACCAATCGGGCTCGTCGTCGCGGCTGCGGCGGTTCACGGCGATGGTGAGGTTCGCCACCATGCTGCCTGATTCGAAATACCTGACTTCTGGATCACGGCCGGCACGGCCGACCAAAGTCACGGAGTTGACACCCATTGAATCTCTCCTGTTTGTGGGTCAATGATGCGCCACGATTGTCAAAACTGACGGTTGTCGTGGCTGCCTTCTAGAAGTTCCACCTTCAAACGAATCTGTAACAGATGGGGCCTGACACTGCCCCTATGATTCGCCGAAATGTGTTCTCGCCAGTGCTGTTCCGCCGTTTCCAGCTGTCCCGCGATATCGGCATCGATCTGGGTACTGCTAACACCTTGATTTACGTCTCTGGCAAGGGGATCGTGTTGCAGGAACCCTCCGTGGTGGCCCTGGATCTCGAACGCGGCGTGACCATGGCCGTTGGTGACGAGGCCAAGCTGATGTTGGGTCGCACGCCTGGAAATATTCGTGCTGTTCGCCCCCTTCGCGATGGTGTGATCGCCGATTTCGACGCGGCTGAGCAGATGCTGAAAACCTTCATTCAAAAAGGCAATGAAGGCCGCGGCATCGTGGCCCCTCGTCTTGTTGTGGGGATCCCCAGTGGGGTCACCGGCGTGGAGCGACGTGCTGTACGCGAGGCCGGCCTTGCCGGAGCACGGGAAGTTCATCTCATTGATGAGCCTGTCGCTGCTGCAATCGGCGCCGGTCTGCCGGTCACGGAACCTGTTGGCACGATGATTGTCGACATTGGCGGCGGCACCACCGAGGTGGCGGTGCTCAGCCTTGGTGGCACCGTTCTCAGTGAATCGGTGCGTGTTGCTGGAGATGAGATCAGTGACTCCATCGGCGTCTACTTGAAGAAAGTGCACAACCTCGTCGTGGGTGAGCGCACCGCTGAAGAGATCAAGATCCGCATCGGTTCGGCGTTTCCTGATAACGAGTTCGATCAAACGGTGATGGATGTGCGCGGCCTTCACCTGTTGTCTGGGCTGCCGCGCACCATTCAGTTGCAGGCAGGCGATCTGCGTGAGGCCATTGCTGAGCCTTTGAACGTGATTGTGGAGGCTGTGAAGCGCAGCCTCGAGCGCACTCCGCCCGAGCTTGCCGCCGACATCGTCGATCGTGGAATCATGCTGGCCGGTGGAGGAGCGTTGGTTCGCGGCATCAGTGATCTGATCAGCCATGAAACGGGGATTTTCACCCACATCGCCGAGGAGCCACTCCTTTGCGTGGTTAAGGGTTGTGGTCAGGTCCTTGAGGATTACAAGCGTCTGCAGAGGGTGCTCGACACACCTGAATTTGTTCGCTCTGCTTCCGCTCTCTAATCGCCATGGGTTCCTCCCAGAGGCCCCAGCGCTTAAGGCTGCGCTCCATCCAGCGGCTATGGCCGTGGTTGGTGTTGTTGCTAGCTCTTGGTTTGGTCCGTCTCAGCAAAGGAGCTGGCTTTGCTGATGGCTTTGCCTTGCTGAGTCGTCCCTTCTGGCCAGGGGCTGCTCAGCGCGAGTGGATTGAAACTGCCAAACAGCAGGAGCAGCTCTCCCGGCTGGAGCTTCTGGAGCAAGACAATGCACGCCTGAGGGGTTTGTTGGCGCTGGATCAGCAGTCGTCGGGAGACTGGCTTCAGGCTGCGGTGATCTCACGCACAGCATCAGGTTGGTGGCAACAGTTGCTGCTGGGCAAAGGTTCGATTGATGGTGTGGGCAAGGATGATGCAGTGATCGGTCCTGGAGGCCTGGTTGGCAGGGTTCAGAGCGTGACAACCACCACCAGCAGCGTCCGTTTGCTCACGGCCCCTGGTAGTCGCATCGGCGTTTGGTTGCCGCGCATCCAGCAGCATGGGCTGCTGGTGGGCATTGGAACAGCTCGGCCACAGTTGCAATTTCTCGATAAGGACATCCAGGCCCGTCCAGGTGATCTGGTGAGTACCTCACCCGCGAGCACTCTGCTGCCACCCAATTTGCCCGTGGCAGTGGTGCAGTCGCTTAATGCCAGATCGGTCCCGGCGCCAACCGCTCTCGTGCAGCTGATCGCTCCGCCTGATGCCATCGATTGGGTCCAGGTCAAGGTGCGCTGACGGATGACGCGCCTGCATCGACAACCCATTTGCGTGGCTTCTGTCCTCTTGGTGCCGATCCTGCAGATGGCGTCACCGTCCTGGATCAACCTGGATGGTGTTCCGCCCAGCTGGGCGATCCTCTGGTTGCTGCCCTGGTCATTGGTGGATGGTCCGCTTGCCGGTGCGATTGCAGGAGCAGCGATTGGACTTGTGCTGGATGGTCTGAGCCTCGGGGATGTCAGTCAGGTGCCCGCTCTGGTCTTGATGGGTTGGTGGTGGGGACGGCTGGGACGCCGCGGCCCGCCGATTCAGCGCAGCCTTAATCTGGGATTGCTGGCCTGGATCGGCGCGCTGGTTCTGGGTTTGTCCCTATGGCTCCAGTGGCTGGTGCTGGGAGCATTCGATGGACTGACCCAGTCGTGGGCGCTGCACACCACGCTCGCCCAGGCTTTGATAACTGGACTGCTGGCACCGTTAATTGGATCCTGGCAGCTGCTTTGGTGGCGACGGCGAGCACCCGCATGATTGTGTCTTTGCGACGACGCCGGTTTCTGTCCGGCCTGGCTCTCTCCGGTTTGGCGGTGTTCATCTGGGGGTGTCGTCCGGGTTCGGTTCCTGAGGGAACTCTCCAGCTTTGGACGCTGCAGTTGGCCCCAAAGTTCAATCCCTATATGGAAGACGTGCTTGGTTCTTGGGGCAAGCTCCATCCAGAGGCACCGGTGCGATGGACAGACCTCCCCTGGGGGTCGGTAGAGCGCAAGCTGCTAGCGGCTGTGTTTGCACGCACCGCACCTGATGTGGTGAACCTCAATCCTCCTTTCGCCGCCAATCTGGCCAGCAAGGGTGGCCTTACTGACCTCACAGCTCTTTTGCCGCCTGGTGCAGAGCAGAACTACTTGCCATCGGTCTGGGAGGCAGCCAGGGATCCTGAGGCAGGTCAGATCGCCATCCCCTGGTATCTGACGGTCCGTCTGAGCTTGGTGAACGGTGACCTTCTACGTCAGGCGGGTCTCTCCAGGGCTCCTCGTCGATGGGATGAAGTGCCTGCTTATGCCCGCAGCATCCGCGAGCGAACGGGTCGTTACGGCCTCTTTGTGACTGTGGTTCCAGACGATTCCGCAGAGCTTTTGGAGTCGTTCGTGCAGATGGGCGTCAGTCTTCTTGATGCACGTCAGAGAGCCGCATTCAACACGCCTGCAGGTCGCAAGGCCTTTGCGTTTTGGACTGATCTGTATCGCGAAGGTTTATTGCCTCGCGAAGTGGTGAGTCAGGGGCAGCGCCGGGCCATTGAGCTGTACCAGAGTGGTGAGCTTGCATTGCTTGCCAGCGGCGCTGAGTTTCTGCGCAGCATTCAGACCAATGCCCCCGGTGTGGCTGCGGTTACCACGCCTCAGCCACCTCTGACTGGTTCGGACGGCACATCCAATGTGGCCTTGATGACGCTTGCCGTGCCTCGGCAGAGTCAGCAGGCTGGCGATGCTGTTCAACTGGCCCTGTTTTTGACCAACGGAACCAATCAAGCTCGTTTCGCGAGAGAGGCGAAAGTGCTGCCTTCTTCTCTTGAAGCGCTGTCTGCGATTCGTGCCGAGCTTGAGGCTGAGCAGCCATCCAATTCTTCCGAGGCTCAGATCCGTGATGCACGTCTGTTGTCGGCCGAGACCTTGAACACTGCCCGGGTGCTTGTGCCTGCGACTCCGGGGGTGAAGCGCTTGCAGAGCATCATCTACACACAGTTGCAGCGGGCCATGTTGGGTCAGATCAACAGTGATCAGGCCGTGCTTGAGGCAGAGCAGCAATGGAACCGTTATGCCAGTGCCCGATGGCCCTGAACCCCTTGTTGAGCGACTGCTTCAATTCTTAAAAGAAGCCAAAACCTGTTCCCGGTTTGGATCGCGGAGCTCGATCGGTTCACGTCGAACTGTAGGGTTGCAATTCTTACCCGATGGAGTGTATGCCCGAAGGCCCATCCCACCAACTTGATGGCGATGGGTCTCTCCAGGGAGCTCCAGAGTCAGTCAAGGCCACATTGCTTGTCGTCGACGACGAGCCTGCAGTACGTCGTGTCTTGGTGATGCGACTTCAGTTAGCTGGTTATCGCGTTGTCTGTGCAGAAGATGGCGAGGAGGCCCTTGAGGTGTTCCATCGCGAATCGCCAGACCTCGTAGTCCTCGACGTCATGCTGCCGAAGCTGGATGGTTTCGCAGTTTGTCGGCGTCTGCGGGCCGAATCCTGTGTTCCGATCATTTTCTTGTCGGCCCTTGAAGCCATCTCTGAACGAGTAGCAGGCCTTGACCTCGGTGCAGATGACTACCTGCCCAAACCTTTCAGTCCCAAAGAACTGGAAGCCAGAATTGCCACGATTCTCCGTCGCGTAGGGAGAGGTTCAGCCACAGCTGAGCCTCGTGAATTGCCGACTGGGCAAGGAGTCGTTCGTGTTGGTGACCTTGTGGTGGACACCAACCGTCGTCAAGTCACGCGAGGCAGTGAGCGCATTTCACTGACTTACACTGAATTCAGCTTGCTTGAGCTCTTGTTCAGGGAACCTGGGCGTGTCGTTCCTCGTGCAGAAATCCTTGAGCAGCTCTGGGGTTATCCACCTCGCCGTGCTGCGGACCTTCGAGTGGTTGATGTTTATGTGGCTCGCCTGCGCGGCAAACTTGAACCGGATCCGCGGAATCCTGAATTGATTCTCACGGTGCGCGGTATCGGCTATTCCTCTCAGCGAATGGGCGATAACGCACCTGCAGCAGTGGCCAGTTGAGATCGTCCTGCTGACGTTCTGACGCCGATTTCTCACTTGATGGCACCATCGACCGGCAGGATGGCGCCCATGTGAGTTCTTTTCCGTGTCAGAACTGCGAGAGACCCGCTTAGAGAAGGCGAATGCACTCAGGGAGCAGGGTATAGACCCCTATGCCCTCCATTTCGATCCAACCGATCGGATGGCTCAGTTGCAGGACCTCCACGCTGATCTGCCCAATGGGGAAGAGCGGGACCTCAACGTGGCCGTCGCCGGTCGGGTGATGACGCGACGGGTGATGGGCAAACTTGCTTTCTTTACCCTGTCTGATGAGACGGGCACGATCCAGCTGTTTCTGGAGAAGTCGACTTTGGGCGAGTCGTTTGCCCAGATCACGTCGCTTGTGGATGCGGGCGATCTCATCGGTGTGCGCGGCATCCTGCGCCGAACGGATCGCGGTGAGCTTTCGGTGAAAGTGGCAGAGTGGATTATGCTCACCAAGGCGTTGCAGCCGTTGCCCGATAAGTGGCATGGTCTCGCCGATGTGGAAAAGCGCTACCGGCAGCGCTATCTCGACCTGATCGTGACCCCTCAGTCGCGGGAAACCTTCCGGCG
Source organism: Synechococcus sp. GEYO (assembly GCF_900473955.1). NCBI lineage: Bacteria > Bacillati > Cyanobacteriota > Cyanophyceae > Synechococcales > Synechococcaceae > Synechococcus > Synechococcus sp. GEYO. Next base: position 204,615 of record NZ_UCNL01000013.1, on the reverse strand, counting down.
GCGTGCGTTAACAGTGAGCTCAATCCGGCGCTGGTTGGATGATCGCGACTTCCTGGAGATCGAGACACCCGTTCTCCAGAGCCAGCCGGGTGGTGCTGATGCTCGGCCCTTTGAAACGCATCACAACGCTTTGGACCTGCCGCTGACGTTGAGAATCGCCACCGAATTGCACCTCAAGAGACTGGTTGTGGGGGGCTTCGAGCGTGTGTACGAGCTCGGCAGGATCTTCCGCAACGAGGGCATCAGCACTCGACATAACCCTGAATTCACGTCCGTGGAGGTGTACCAGGCTTATTCCGATTACCTGGGGATGATGGAGCTCACTGAGCAGATGATCAGTTCCGTCTGCCAGGAGGTCTGCCGTGGTCAGACCATCACCTATCAAGGCACCGAGATTGATCTGACCCCTCCCTGGAGGCGGGCAACCATGCATGAGCTGGTCCACGACGCCACCAGCCTGGATTTCCATGCCTTCAGCACTCGGGAGGAAGCCGCAGCGGCCATGGCAGCCAAGGGTTTGCACGTTCCTGTGTTGGCCGATTCCGTGGGACGGCTTCTGAATGAGGCGTTTGAACAGGCTGTGGAGTCCACTTTGATCCAGCCCACATTCGTGATGGACTATCCCCTGGACATTTCGCCCCTGGCTCGTCCTCATCGCAGCAAGCCAGGGTTGGTTGAACGTTTTGAACTGTTCATCGTTGGCAGAGAGCATGCCAATGCGTTCAGTGAGCTCACTGATCCAGTCGATCAGCGTCAGCGCCTGGAAGCACAGCAGGAGCGCAAAGCCGCTGGCGATCTGGAGGCGCAGGGCTTAGATGAGGATTTCGTCAATGCTCTGGAGGTGGGCATGCCTCCCACAGGTGGCCTCGGCATCGGCATCGATCGATTGGTGATGCTGCTCACAGACAGCCCTTCCATCCGCGACGTGATTGCCTTCCCGCTGCTTCGCCCTGAGGTTTGAGTGTGTTGGGAGGTTGCCTTGTGCCCTCAGGGTGGATAATGGAGCACAGTGGCATGGTCCCTTTCCAATGAGTGGTGAGCGCGTAGGTTTCCGCTTCAAGCACGCCGATGCGGTGGTCAAGCGCAATCCCCAGGGGCGCTCCCGCCGCGGCTGGGTGATGGAGCCCGTTGAGCAGACCACCAGCCGAGGCACCAAGATGCCCGCTTATCGGATCCGCTGGCGCGATAGCGAGCGTCCTGAGATCGTGCTTCAGCACATGCTGATTGCCGATCCTGATCCGACCCCACCGCCCGAGAACGTCAGCCTTGAGCCTCCTGCTCCCAAGGCTTGATTGACCCAGGAATCAGCTGAGCCCTTGGCGACGTCTGAGGTCCTCTAATTCTTGCTGGGCTTCAAACAAGGCCCAGTCCTCATCCAGGCTGCGATGTCCTCGTTGTTGTGACGCCTTCTGATTGAGACGGGAAATCTGTTGATCCAGATCTCGGAAATTCCGACCCAGCTCGTCAAGCTCATTCCAGAGATCTCTGCCCTGATCCATCAGGGTTTTGACATGCTGTTCCGCTCGCAATGCCAGGTCATCGGCTCCAGCATCGCGTGCCTTCTTTGTCCGTTCTCCCCAGGCCTGAACTTGCTCTGCCAGTGACAGCAGCTGCCGTCGCAGGTCTCTGGCCTGAATCTGCATCAGATCTCGCCGGCTGCGGAGATCGCGCTGTCGGTCCTGCAGATGCTGCTCCTGCAGCAGGCGGTCTTGATCGGGATTGGAGTGCAGAAAGGCATCCAACCGCTCTTCCAGGTTCTGTTCAAGCTGATCCAGCCAAGTCGGCGACATCAATCAGCCCTGGCAGCGTTGCTCATGCTCATGATGAAATCAGGGCTGAACATGTCTCTGTTTAGTCTGCCGCTTCCAGCCAGTGCATTGAAAGGTCATCAGCAGGATCATGCCAGCGCTGGCACCAGCGCCAGCCTGCGTCCTCGGCCAGCTCACGGGCCATCTTCACTGAGTATTTGACGCTGTATTCGGTCACAAGCGGTTGTCCTGCGCTGAAGGTCCATGGTTCACCAGCCACCGACACCGTTTGGTTGCTTTCGCTGATCAGGGCCATGCGCACTCGGCTCTCTGCTTCCTGCCAGACGGCCTCATAACGGAACATGTCTGGGTTGAAGTTTGCGCCCAGATCCTTGTTCAGTCGTTGCAGCAGGTTATGGGCGAAGGCGGCGGAGATACCTGCGGCATCGTTGTAGGCGGCCTCCAGCCTGGACCTTGATTTGGGCTGATCAAGTCCCAGCAACATCGGTCCTCCATCGAGCAGGTCCCGGAATCTGCGCAGCAGCGCAATTGCTTCGTCACGAGTGAAGTTGCCGAGGGAACTGCCAGGAAAGAACCCCACACGCCTTGTCCCACGGATCAACGGATGGTCTGGAAGCACATCAAGCTGACTGTGATCACAGCAGATTCCCAGCATCGGCACCCCGGGATGTTGAGTCTGAAGTGCCGACGTTGACCGGCGCAGGTGCTCGGCGCTGATGTCGAGGGCCACATACGCGGAAGGCTGCATCGCTTTCAGCAGCGGCCCCACCTTGCGGGCACTGCCTGCGCCGAATTCAACGATCACCCCTGATCCAATGGCACGGGCCATGTCCGCTGCTGCTGATTCCAGTAGGGCGATTTCCGTTCGGGTGAGGCTGTACTCCGGTTGCTGACAGATTTGATCAAACAGGCGCGAACCCTTGTTGTCGTAGAGGAACCACGCTGGTAGCTGACGGGGCTCGCGCTGCAGACCGTCCTGCACCAATCGGCGGATGTCTTCGCTGGGCGGATGCAGATCGATCAGTTGAAGACGCGCAGGCGTTTGGGTTGTCATTGGGCCAGGCGTAGACCTGCCGCCATCCAGCGGCTGGCCGGGGTGAAAAAGTTCCGGTAAGTGTCGCGGGAATGGCCTCTGGGTGTGAGCTGGCTGCTGCCCCGCAGCACGAACTGGGAGGTCATAAATTTGCCGTTGTATTCGCCCACAGCTCCCGCTGCAGGTTGAAAGCCTGGGTATGGGCGATAGGGGCTCGAAGTCCACTGCCATAGCTGGCCATGGCTCTGTTGAAGTGATGTGCCGTGCTCATGGCTGGCTAATTCCCATTCCGCTTCGCTGGGCAGCCGGGCGCCGGCCCAGCGCGCATATGCATCCGCCTCGAACCAACTGAGGTGTCGAACCGGCAGGCGATCTTCCAGTGGGCAGCGGCCAGCGAGGGTGAACTCCCAACGCCAGGGACCTTGGTCATCGGGATCACGTCTCCAGTAGCGGGGTGCTTCCCAGTTGCGCTGACTACGCTCAGCCCAGCCCTCGCTCATCCAGAGCTCAGGGCGTTGGTAACCGCCATCGTCGATGAAGCACCGGTAAGCACCGTTACTCACCAGCCGAGACGCAATGCTGAAGGGCTCCAGCCAGGTTCGATGCCGCGGTCCTTCGTTATCGAAGTGGAAGGCATCACCGCTGTGGCCCACTTCCACCAGGCCCCCACGGCAGTCGAGCCAGGGTTCGTGCGGTTGGGAGCCTGTCGTTTTGCCGGTTGTGATCGGCTGATCATCAAACGGTTCAGTCCAGTCGCTGCGATAGGCCGGTTCGAGCGGCTGACGGCTGAATCCATCCAGCAGGTCCATCAACATCAGTTCCTGATGCTGCTGCTCATGATGAAGGCCCAGTTCCACCAGGTTCAGCCAAGGTGCTTCGCTGTGGCGCTTCAAAAGCTCTTCCAGAGCAAGATTCACCCGCTTCCGCCAGGCTGAGACTTCCTCCATCGGTGGTCGGCTGAGTAACCCTCGCTGAGGACGCGGTTGGCGTGGGCCAACAGCGTCGTAATAGGAGTTGAATAGATAGCTCCAACGCGGGTCCGCGGGGACGTAGTCCGGATGGTTGGGCTTCAGCACGAACGTTTCGAAGAACCATGTGGTGTGAGCCAGGTGCCACTTGGGAGGGCTGGCATCGGCCATGCCCTGCAGGTTGAGGTCTTCGGTATTGAGGGGCTCAATCAACGCCTCACTGGTACGACGCACCTCCATCAGTCGATTCAGGAGTGAGCCGGAAGCCATGGAAGGGAATCATGCTGGCGGTGACGTTAGTGGGATCCCCGTCGGGTGTCAGCGCAAGACTGCCCCTACCATCGGCCCAAATCGCAACTCCTTTGTGATCGGCGCGTTGTTGGCCGACCGGTATCGCCTAGACCGCTGTCTGTCGTCTGATCCAGACCATCCCCAGGGGACTCTCTGGCGTGCCGCTGATCAGTTGGCGGGTGATGCACCCGTTGCATTGCGGCAACTCAACAATCAGCCGACTCAGGATCGCTTTCGCAGTCTGTGGCCGTCCATGCAGTCCCTGCTGCATCCCCAGATTCCACGCTTTGGAGGCCTGCTTGAGCAACAGGGCAGTCTCTGGCTGGTGCGTGAGTGGCAGGAGGGCTCAACTCTGAGTCAGATCCAGATTCAACGACTTCAGCGCCAGTTGGTGTTCGGCCCCGGTGAGGTGCTGCTGCTGATGAGGCAGCTGTTGCCACCTCTGGCTGTGCTGCACGGTCAGGATCTGGTCCATGGCGATCTCAATCCCCGCAATCTGCTGCGGCGCGATCAGGATTGTCTGCCCGTGCTGTTGGACTTCGGGTTGCTGCAGCGCTGTGGTCAGCAGCCTCTCATCGCAGCCTCGCCGGCTTATGCGCCTCGCTCGCAGGTCCGGCAGGACCCTGCAGCTGGGTGGATGGATCTCCATGGTCTCGGTGTGTCGGCTCTGACCCTGCTCACCGGCCGTCCCCCTGCGCAGTTGTTGCAGGCAGATGCGGAGGCATGGTTGTTCCCCAACGATCTCGATCTGGATCCTTCCTATCGAGAGGTATTGGAACGATTGCTGTCTGAACAGCCCGGGCACCGTTTTGAGGTGGCTGCTGATGCCCTCCAGGCTTTGCAGGCTGTGTCGATGCCTGAAACAACAGGGCCTCAGGCGCGGGCTGAGCGCACCCTGGTTCTGGCTCCAAGTGTTTCGGATGACATACCGCCTGCGGCGTGTGAGCCTCCGGATTTGCCGTCGTTCAACCCATCTCGCGCCACAGCTCGTGAGGAAGCACGGCGCCGACTTTCGGCGGAGCAGCGACAGCTTGCCGCGGAAGGCCGTCTCTGGCCCGTTGTCGGTGCCCTGTTGGTTTCGGCTCTGGTGGGAACAGCCATCGGTTGGTTTCTGCTCTCTCGCGGCAATCCTCCCTCTGGTGCCCCCTCCACGGATCGCGATGTGATTGGGCGTTCCCCTTCCGCAAGCCTTCCTCCTGCGGAGGTTGATCAACGTCAGCAGCTGCTCAGTCGTCTACGAGCCCTGCAGGTTGATCGCAGTTGGTTTCTGCAGTTGGTGGATGCAAGCCTGATGGCCCGTTTCCCTGAGCGTGGCGGTCGCCTGCCCAGTGATTCTCTTGAAGACGCTCCTTTGAGGAGTGTCTGGAACGAACTCGCCGAGGAGTGGTTGGCCAGGGTGGAGCAACTGCCGCCGGTGCTGCGCAGTCGACTCGGACAGCTCAAGCCTGCCGACTGGCAAAGGCAACGGCAGGACCTTGTGTCGCAGGGTGTGAATAACAAGGTGGTGGAGCAGCTGGTCAGCGCTTCAGCTCAGGCGTTGCTTCCAGGAGTTCCGGCAGGCGTGAAGCCGCCTGAGCCTTTCCGTCAGCTGTGGATCGCTGCCGCATTGCGCAGCCTTGAGGATGTGCGGATTGAACAGGTCAAAGCGCGTGCGCAGGCGCCCACGGTTTTGTCCAGCCGAGTCTCCGCTGGTGGTGCACGCCTGATCTCGATCTCAGTGCCAGCTGGTCGTCGCCTGGTGTTGGGCATCAACGGCACTCCTTTGATGCAGATGACTGTTTATGGCGCCGATGGGGAGGTCGCTGCCGATCGCGGACCGCTGCGAGTTGTGATCTTGCCTATGGAAGCAGGTTCGCCTGTGCAGGTGCTGGTCACCAACGACGGCGTGTCGTCCGGTTTGTTGACGCTCTCCTGCCGCGCCGATGCGCCAGCACCGAAACCGTTGCCGGAGGTTGATCTCAACCCGCTTCCCGATCCGGCCACTGGGGCTGAGGGCCCTGTCGAGGCGCTTCCGGAACCCCCCGGTCCCCGGCCTGCAGGTGCTGAGGATCTTCCCGGTGAAGGGGCTGATGCAGCCAATCCATTGACCAATGACTCCACCCCTGATTCCACTGCAGGACCCAATGAGGGTGGTCAATAGCGGGCAATGGCAGCCCGTGTCTCTTTCTTGATCTGTTTGTCCTTTTCGGCAGCGCGCTTGTCATGCAACTTGCGGCCTTTGCCGAGACCGATGGTGAGTTTGATCCAGGAGCCCTGCAGATGCATGTTGAGCGGGATTAGCGTCAGCCCTTTTTGATCAAGTTGTCCACGCAGCTTGTCGATTTCGCGTCGGTGGGCCAGCAGCCTGCGCACGCGCAGCGGGTCGTGGTTGTAATACCCGCTTGCATGGGTGTGGGGTGAGATGTGCACGTTGTGCAGCTGCATTTCACCCTTGCGGATCAGGCAGAAACCATCCCGGAGATTGGCTTGGCCGGCTCGAATGGATTTCACCTCGGTGCCAACCAGTTCAATGCCGGTTTCCAGCGTTTCCAGGATGTCGTATTGATGCCTGGCAAGCCTGTTGTCGGCTAGTAAGCGATTGGCCGCTGCGCGAGCTGCCGCGTTTTTTTTGCCTCCACCTTTGGCCATTGCCTGTTTGGCCTTTCGGCCGCTTGATGCTCCGACCCTATCCAGGTCTCGGTACTCTTCCAACATGGCCATTGTTTCCTCAAGCGCAGGATCTCCACGTCCACGCAAGGAGCGTGAGCCCAACCGAGTGGTCGATTCGGCCCGGCAACCAGGAGACGATCTCGATCCAGCGGCGCTGGCCTCTCGCGACGACGGTTTAAGGCCCAAGTGTCTGCAGGATTACATCGGTCAGCGTGAGCTCAAGCAGGTGCTTGGCATTGCGGTGCAAGCCGCGCTGGGCCGCGGCGATGCTCTCGATCATGTGTTGCTCTACGGCCCGCCTGGTCTTGGCAAAACGACCATGGCCATGGTGCTGGCTGAGGAGTTGGGGGTGAAATGCCGCATCACCAGCGCACCGGCGCTTGAGCGCCCCCGCGACATCGTTGGTCTTTTAGTGAATCTGCAGGCTCGTGAGCTTTTGTTCATCGATGAGATTCATCGACTCAGTCGGGTGGCTGAGGAGCTGCTTTATCCGGCTATGGAGGATCGTCGACTCGACCTCACCGTGGGCAAGGGAAGCACTGCGCGAACGCGTGCACTGGACTTACCGCCGTTCACACTGGTCGGTGCCACAACCCGCGCAGGTGCGTTGAGCTCACCTTTGCGCGATCGCTTTGGCTTGATTCAGCGTCTCGAGTTCTACGGCCTGGACGACTTGCAGTCGATTGTCGAGCGGGCCGCCGGTTTGCTCGACCTCGATCTCACGGCTGATGCTTGCGCTGAGATTGCACTCCGCTGCAGGGGGACCCCTCGCATTGCCAACCGACTGTTGCGTCGGGTGCGAGATGTGGCGTGTGTTCGTGACTGCTCCGGAGCGATCGACCGCGTATTGGTCGATGAAGCTCTCACTTTGCATCGGGTGGATAGCCGCGGTCTGGACGCTAGTGATCGCAGGTTGCTGGAGCTGCTGCTCCAATCCCACGGAGGCGGTCCCGCCGGACTGGATACCCTCGCGGCGGCCCTTGGAGAAGATCCCACCACCTTGGAGTCAGTGGTTGAACCGTATCTACTTCAGCTCGGCTTTTTGCAACGCACTCCGCGTGGCCGGGTGGTGACGGCTGCTGGTCGTGACCATCTCGCTGCTGCTTGACAACTTCTGCTTGAAAACTGTGCTGGGTGTTGTTCAGCTCTCTCACAGAGCTGTTCATGCTCGATACGCTTACTAAAGACTTCGACGATCCAAGAAACGGTGACGCTGCTTTTTTGGTCGCAGCTTGATTGTCTTCAACGCACAGCGTGTTCACTGTGATGAAGACGAGAGCGTCATGGTGGTTGAGTTGGATGCAGGGCCTGATCGGTTGGTTCCTACCGCTTTGGTTTATCGCCTCTCCTGTCTCGGCATGGGCAGCTGAAGTTGATCACTTGTCGGAGCTGTTCGATCGTGCTCTTGCTCTCAGCCGTGCAGGCGATCCGCAGCAGGCACTTCCGGTCTGGGATCAAGTTTTGGAAATCGCTCCTGACGATGCGGCGGCTTGGAGCAACCGCGGCAACATACGTCTGATGTTGGGTGATCCAGAGGGAGCCATCGCCGATCAATCCCGCTCCATGGAGCTGGCTCCCAACGATGCTGACCCCCATCTCAATCGCGGTACCGCTGAAGAGGCCTTGCAGCGCTGGTCTGAGGCCGCAGCCGATTACGACTGGATTCTGAAACGAGATCCGAGTGATGCCTCAGCCCTCTACAACCTCGGCAATGTGCGTGGATCAGAGGGAGAATGGCAGGAAGCCCAGCGTCTTTATCGCTTAGCCGCTGATGCAAGGCCAGGATTCGCGATGGCGCGATCCAGTGATGCTCTGGCTCTCTACCAACTCAATGATCTGAAAGAAGCAGAACGAAATTTGCGCAATCTGATCCGGCGCTACCCCTTGTTCGCCGATGCCAGAGCAGCTTTGAGTGCTTTGCTCTGGAGTGAAGGTTCGCGCGGTGAAGCGGAAAGCCATTGGGCCGCTGCTTCAGGTCTTGATCCCAGTTATCGCGATGCCGCCTGGCTGGCCGAGGTGCGTCGCTGGCCGCCACGGCCGATTGCCGATCTCGAGCGCTTTCTCGCTCTGGAGGTGTCATGAACCTCACTGCTACCTGGTCCGAGCGTTTGGACGCGCTGTTGCCGGAGTTGATTGAGTTGCGTCGTCACCTGCATGCCCATCCTGAGCTCAGTGGCGAAGAGCATCAAACCGCTGCACTGATTGCGGGTGATCTGCGCCAGGCCGGTTGGCGTGTTCGCGAAGGCGTTGGGCGCACGGGTGTGGTGGCTGATCTTGGCCCTGAGCAGGGTCCGAAACTCGGCTTGCGCGTGGATATGGATGCACTGCCGATTGAGGAGCAAACGGACTTGCCCTATGCCTCCTTGCGGCAGGGCGTGATGCATGCCTGCGGGCATGACCTGCACAGCACGGTTGGTTTAGGCGTGGCCAAGTTGCTGGCGGCTGAGCCGCACCTACCTGTTGGAATGCGCTTGTTGTTCCAGCCGGCAGAGGAAATCGCTCAAGGGGCGCGCTGGATGCGCGAGGCAGGAGCAACCGATGGCCTTCAAGCGTTGTTTGGTTTGCATGTGTTCCCCTCCTTGCCTGTGGGCAGCGTCGGTTTGCGCAGCGGCAGCCTCACAGCGGCGGCTGGCGAGCTGGAAATCGAGATCAATGGCCAGGCTGGCCACGGTGCCAGGCCTCATCAGTCGGTGGATGCGATCTGGATCGCCTCCAGGGTGGTCACTGGCCTCCAGGAGGCCATCAGTCGCAGGCTTGATGCCTTGCACCCAGTTGTGGTGAGCTTCGGGCGTATCGAAGGGGGCAAGGCGTTCAACGTGATTGCCGATCGGGTCACACTCCTGGGAACGGTGCGCTGTCTGTCCAACGATCTGCACGATCATCTGCCCCGTTGGATCGAGGAGACCGTGCGAGCTCTTTGCGAAGGTTTCGGTGCAACAGCAACGGTTCGCTATCGCTGTATTGCTCCTCCGGTTGATAACGACATCAGACTCACGGCTCTGCTTGAGCGCTGTGCCATCGAGCAGCTTGGCCCGAATCAGGTCTTGCGCTTGGAACAGCCCTCTTTGGGTGCTGAGGATTTCGCAGAGTTGATCCGGGATGTGCCGGGCATGATGTTTCGGCTCGGTGTTGCAGGCCCTGAGGGATGTGCCCCACTCCACAACGGCCACTTTCTGCCTGATGAACGCTGTTTAGGCGTTGGAATCCGGGTGCTCACAGCAGCGATGCTGGCCTGGGAACCGACGACATGAATCGTCCGCCTCGTACCCGTCTTCATGTGTTGTTGTCCTTGGCAGCGCCTCTGCTTGTGTGCCTTGGGGTTCTGGCGCTTGTCCAGCGAGAGGGCACCGAGCGTTGGCAGTCTGTTCCTGCCATCCTGGTTGGCTCTGGCTTAGTGATTCACGCAGTGGTGGGTCGTCGTCGACGGCGGCACAAGCTGCTGGTGGCCTTGCGAAGCAGTCGTTTTCAGGAGGATTGAGTTGATGGCGTCTACACCGCAGCAGCCGCAGGGCAGTGAACCTGATCTCAATGCCCTTCGAGAAGCGATCGGTTCTGGTGATCCATTACGAGCCATGCCGGCCCTCACCCAGTTGCGATTCTGCAGTGATGAGGACGCTGTTCCTCTGTTGGTGCTCGGTAGTGAGCAGGAGGCTTTTCTCGTGCGCTCCTTGAGCTGCAGCGGTTTGGGCTACAAGCACACCGAGCAGGGTTGGACTGTCTTAGAGCGGCTTTTGCGCAGTGACGGTGATGCCAATGTGCGGGCTGAAGCCGCCAATGCCCTTGCCAGCTATGGCGTTGCCCGCGCCTGGCCCTTACTCAAGGCAGCCTTCGACGCTGACAGTGCATGGCTTGTGCGTTGCAGCATTCTTTCGGCTCTGGCGGAACAGCCGGAGATCGATTTCGGTTGGCTGCTTGACCTGGCCAGTGCCGCGATCACTGATGACGACGGAACGGTTCGTGTCAGCGGGGCTGAAATTCTGGGCCGGATTGTTCGTGAAAGGGGTGACCAACCGATTGGTGAGCAAGCCAGAGCTCTGCTGATCCCACTGCAGCAAGACGGAGACCACCGGGTTGTGGCAGCTGCACTGAATGGATTGCAGCTGCGTTGACGGTGTGTTCTCAATGGCGTTGCTAGTAATTGGGCACCACTAGGGGTGCCTTGGATCGTTCGCGATCCTTCTGGCTGAGATCACACCCTCTGAACCTGATCCGGGTCATTCCGGCGATAGGGAAGTGACCAATGTGATCCTCAGTTAGTTGGCTGGCCCCTGGCAGTTCCTTCGCTGAATGGATCATGCGTGCTTCCTGGGTTCAGTCCCGTCGCGGACAGTCCAACGTTTCCCAGATGCATTTCGCCCGTCAGGGCGTGGTGACCGAGGAGATGGTCTATGTGGCCAGAAGGGAAAACCTTCCTGAGACCTTGGTGATGGAGGAGGTGGCACGGGGCCGCATGGTCATCCCCGCCAACATCAACCATGAAAATCTTGAGCCCATGGCGATTGGGATCGCCAGCAAGTGCAAGGTGAATGCAAATATCGGCGCTTCACCCAATGCCTCGGACGCTGAGGAAGAGGTCAAAAAGCTGAATCTGGCTGTGAAATACGGTGCCGACACCGTGATGGACCTGTCCACTGGCGGCGTCAATCTTGATGATGTACGCACCGCGATTATCAAGGCTTCACCCGTGCCAATCGGCACTGTTCCTGTGTATCAGGCGCTGGAAAGTGTGCATGGTTCGATTGAACGACTCTCGGAGGATGATTTTCTCCACATCATCGAGAAGCACTGTCAGCAAGGTGTCGACTACCAGACGATTCACGCTGGCCTACTGATCGAACATCTGGTCAAGGTGAAGGGTCGCATCACCGGGATCGTCAGTCGTGGCGGCGGCATCCTTGCCCAGTGGATGCTCTATCACCATCGTCAAAACCCTCTCTACACCCGTTTCGACGACATCTGTGAAATTTTCAAGCGCTACGATTGCACGTTCTCCCTGGGTGATTCACTGCGTCCGGGATGTCAGCACGATGCTTCGGATGCGGCTCAGTTGGCCGAGCTGCACACGCTTGGTGAACTGACGCGTCGTGCCTGGGAGAAAGACATTCAGGTGATGGTTGAGGGTCCAGGCCATGTGCCGATGGATCAGATCGAGTTCAACGTCAAGAAACAGATGGAGGAGTGCAATGAGGCGCCTTTCTATGTTCTGGGCCCCCTGGTGACGGATATCGCGCCTGGTTATGACCACATCACCTCGGCGATCGGTGCGGCCATGGCCGGCTGGCATGGCACGGCAATGCTTTGCTACGTGACACCAAAAGAGCATCTGGGGCTTCCCAATGCCGACGATGTGCGTGAGGGCTTGATTGCCTACAAGATTGCAGCTCATGCAGCTGATATCGCCCGGCATCGCCCCGGTGCCCGTGATCGCGATGATGAGCTCAGTCGGGCTCGTTATGCCTTTGATTGGAACAAGCAGTTCGCGTTGTCTTTAGATCCTGAGCGAGCTAAGCAGTATCACGATGAAACTCTGCCTGCCGATATTTATAAGCAGGCTGAATTCTGTTCGATGTGTGGCCCCAAGCACTGTCCGATGCAGACCAAGATTACCGATGAGGATCTTGAAGGGTTGGAGAAGGTGCTGGAAGTGAAAGGTGGTGCTGAATTGTCCGGTGTGAAGATGGATAAGGCTGAATGAATTAATTTCAGCTCAAACGATAGTCAAAGGTGATTGATTTTGCCTTTTGGTGACGATATGTCGAGTTCTAGGTTTATTCTGCTTCTTTTTTCAGTGATTCTCGGAACCAGTTAATCGTTGATTGAAGGCCTTCTTCAAATGGAATCTTTGGCTCCCAGCCTAGTTCTTGTATGGCAAGCTGGATATCAGGTTGACGCTGAAGTGGGTCGTCCTGAGGTAGCGGCTTACTAATTAGCTCTAGGTTGGGATTGATTCGATCGCGCACAAGTTCGGCCAACTGGCGGATTGTTAATTGATTTGGATTACCAATATTAATTGGGCCAGTGCTACCGCTATTCATTAGTCGAATCATGCCTTCTATCAGGTCGTCTACATAGCAAAAAGATCTGGTTTGACTCCCATCTCCGTAAAGAGTCAGTGGTTTCTTCCGAAGAGCTTGAACAATAAAGTTACTTACAACACGTCCATCGTCTGGAAGCATTCGTGGGCCATAAGTATTGAAAATACGTATCACCCGGATCTCAGTTCTGTGCATGCGTTGATAGTCGAAACAGAGAGTTTCGGCGATGCGTTTTCCCTCGTCGTAACAGCTGCGAAGCCCGATTGTATTTACACAGCCTCTATAGCTTTCTGGTTGAGGATGAATTTCTGGATCTCCGTAAACTTCGCTTGTGCTTGCCAGTAAGATTCTGGCTCCTACGCGTCTAGCAAGACCAAGCATGTTGTAAGTACCAAGAAAGCTTGTTTTGGCTGTCTTGATTGGATTAAATTGATAGTGAATTGGTGAGGCTGGACATGCTAGATGCCAGATTCGATCAACCTCTAGTTTGATTGGCTCTGTGACATCATGACGAATCAATTCGAAATTTGGATGACCAATCCAGTGCCTAATATTTTCTTTTCTGCCTGTGAAGTAATTGTCTAGGCAAATTACTTCTTCACCAGCTTGCATCAGGCGATCAGTCAAGTGAGAGCCGAGGAATCCGGCGCCGCCTGTTACCAAATTGCGGGTCTTAGACATGGCGCCCAATGCTCATCACTGTTGAAAACCACACGTATTTTAGACGTTTTTTGGGGTCGATCCATAACTATTGTTGGTCAGGGTAACTGCAGGAAGCGGTTTAACCACTAATCAACCTATTAATATTATTCCTGTAATCATACTCATTAATTTTACGCCATTACTTTGTGTGGGTTTACGCAATTATTTCAGATGGTCTTAGATCTATTGGCGGGTGAACTTGATTGATTCAACAGGTAAGAGAAAGCCTGTGACAGAACGTGTTTCTAGACCCCAGCGCTGAAACAGTTGTCGAGGAAATGGCTCTACATATGCATGATCTTTTATTAGGCTTGCTCGTCTTAGCAGATCCAGATTCATATGTCCTTTTTCGTCTGCTTCGCAATCATCGAGTGCGATCAAAGTGTCTGCCTTCAGCAGCTTGCGCAGCAGTGGAAGATCTTCCTGCATCAGCCTCCCATCGAGATGAAGCATGTCGAGTTTGGCTCCTTTGGAGGCGAGAAACTCGAACATTTGGGTGCTGCTGCCTTGAACTACTTGGGTTTTGCTCCCTTTAGGTAGCTGTATGCCTGCAAATGGCTGTTGGGTGCAGGGATGTATGTCGCATGTGATGAGCTGCACAGCATGTCCGTTCATTCCAGCGCCATATCCCATTGCTGCTGCACTGTTGCCGATGTAGGTGCCGACTTCTCCGATCAGCTTTGGGGCGCGTTTCTGACTTGCCAGAAACAGGCTCAGGGCGCTGCCCAGGCCGATGCTCCCCGAATTTGATCGTTGCAGGTTGGGGTCCTGCAATCGATTAGAGATCAGCGGTAGCAACGTCATCTCAAACTCGGGTTTGAGATGGGCAGCCCCATCCAGCAGTTGTTGCCCAAAGGCGTGGCTGAGCGTCGATGGATTCAGGCGTAGCACAGCACTTTCTATAGATGTTGGTCGCAACAATCTTGTCAGATCAGTTGCTTTTTCTTTGGGCAACCTCATATGTGGGGCTTCAGATAGGGATTGGTGACCACCAGGCCTGTACGCCTCACCTAACAAATCTCTGACAGAGATCACACCCTTCGCAGCTGATACGGGTCGTGCCAGTACATGAAAGCTTCCAAAGTTATCTCTGCTCGTTTGCCCGCCTCTTAGGGCTTCCGTCTGACTTTCGATGAAGTCCGCTTCTTTGGCTGTGTCCTGGAGGGGCAGGACAGTCTTCTAGATCAACTGCGCTTGGCCGGGCTCGGTATGAAGGAATTGGCTTTTGATACCAGGAGAGATAATCTGCCTGAATCGGTGGTGATGGACAAAGAGGCTAAGGGCCTCATGTTGACTCCGCCTTATATCAACAACGGCATTCTGGAGCCCATGGCGATCGGTATTGATATTGATAGCAAATTTAATGGCAATAACGGGACGTCTCCTAATGCTTCTGATGTCGCTGAGTTAATCAACATGATCAAATTGCTTGTGAATTGCAATGCCGACATGCTGAAGGCTCTGTCCACTGGCGAGGTCAATGATGATGTGTGCACAACGATCATTGGTGCCTCACAGGTGCCGATCGGCACTGTACTCATTTATTAGGACCTGGAAAGTTTGCTCAACTTTCTATCCAATGTAAGGGGGCGGATAATCGAGATCGTCAGCCGTAGCGGCGGGGTCCTTTCTCAGTGGATGCTTTAACACCACTTCCAGAACCCATTTCACCTGCGCCTTTATGACATCTGCAAGCTTTTCAAGCGTTACGACTGTACTTTTTACTTTGGGTCTATTGCTGGCCAGCATGGTGCTCTGATGCTGCTCAGTTGGCTCAACGGCATGCCTTGGGTGAATTCACTCGCCGCGCATGACATCATGATACGTATTTGACTGTGGAAGGTTCGGTTCATGTGCTGCTCGATCAGATCGGGTTCAATTTGAAAAATTAGATGGAGTAGAAGGCCGAGGCCTCCCTCTATGTGTTCGCTTCTTTGGTCACCGATATAGATATCTCTCGGCTATGCCCTCATCCCCTCATCGATGAGAGCTGCCGTGGCTGGGTGGTATGTAAGTTTGATGTTCTCTTACTTCAACCCCAAAGAGTATTTGGACCTGCTGAATGCACAGGATTTGCTCTATTGACTGATCGCTCTCAAGATTACAGCGTATGCTTCTGATATTGCCTGTAACCACTCCAGTGCCTCAGGTCGTTATGAAGATCTCAGTCGGTTTCGTTGTAGCTTTGCTTTGAAGGAGCGATTCGAGCTTCTATTTGATCTTGAGCGAGAGAAGGACTATTGCGACAATCCTTACTTATAGAGATCCGCAAGCAAGTCGACTTTTGCTATATTTGCTACTCAAAATTTTTTTATACAGACAAAAATTGCCGAATCTGATTCGCTTGAATTCGAGATTGCTTTGAGTGTAAATAACAAAGTTAAAGCCATCGACCTATGATACAACTCTTTTTATAGTTATAAGTACATGCTCTATTGCTATTGCCTCTCAGCTGACTATTTAGATTAATCTTGCTTTCCTATACAATTTATCTTGGAGCAAAGATAAACGATAGTCAAGTGTTTTTTCTGTTTCTTCTGTGCTTAACCCTAATACTTCAAAAGCAAGATCAAACCACTTAATGGTATCTGTAAGGCTAAAATGCCCATCATTGCCTCCAATTTTTACATATTTAAGGTGTGGTAAAAATTGATAGCGAATAATCATTGAATTCTGAACTTTAATCTTGCCGCACTGCTCAACATTTGTGAATTTTAACAAATTTTGATGGTCGTGATCAACAATAAAATTAAAAATTGCTGATCGATGATGACCATCTTGCAAAATAAACGCAGTTTGTTTGTTCTTAATTAATTGGTGAACTGGTGGTCTAAACTTTTCACTTACTACAAAGCCGTTTCTTTCAACAGACTTTAATAGATCCAGAAATCTCGCTGTATAGTGCTTTTTAATCTCAATTCGCCTTTCTTTATTGAAGTCTGGCTTTCTCACTGTCCCACCCCAAGGCATAAGCCACCATATAGGTTCTAGCTCAAGGTCTTTCGGTAAGTTCATGAACAGATCTTTGTGCGATTTCAAATCAACAGGACAATACTCTTCTATTTTTAACGCTTCTTTTTCTCCACTCTCAAAAAATGTTTTGCAAAATTTATAGTGAGCCGTTTCATTTAACTTTTGAAATGATCGTGTACATATCAGTTTGGTGTCCACGCTACATGGTTTCCATGCAATGGTTGAATTGTTGTGACCTTTGATTGAAGACGCCATCGACGAGATTGGTATTACTATTAGATGAGAGAATTAATTTAATAAGGATTCCAAAGAGTCAAGGATTTGATCAGTACTATAGTCTTGATTAACGTTTGAATTTTGGTTGATTAGATCAAAGCAAAGATCAAACCATTTGTTAGCATCTTTTAGGGAAAATTGTGATGGACTATTTCCTACGGTTTCCATTTGATTTAAATCCTCTTTGTCGATGATCAAATTGACTGAGCATGGAACTAGTGGAATCCCATTCTTGTTAAAGGTTACATTTTTGATAAGCTTCATATAATTCTTATCGATTAAATATTGAAGGGCTACGAGTCGATGATGAGAACCATGTTGTATTGCCATGTAGTTATTACCACTGATTAAAAGATGGATTGGCGTAAGCGGTCCTTTGTCGAAGTCAAAACCATTTTTCTGTATCGAATTGAGTAAGTTTAAGTAATCACGACAGCTTTGTAGTCTGGAATTCCGCAATTCTTCTATTCTGACGTTGATATTTATTTTGTTGAATCCACCCCACGGCAGTTCCCACCATATTGGTTCTCTTTGTAAGTCTGATGGATAATTAATAAAATAGTCTGTATGCTTACGCGGAAGCCACTTGGTATATGCACACTTGTTTAATGCTTCTATACTTCTAAACTTAAAATATGCTTCGCAAAAATCGTAGTGAGGAAGTTCTCTTGGCAAACAAAAATTTCTTGTCAGAATTTTTGTCAATGGCAAGTCTATGTTTCTCCATGCGATTGGTACAAAGGTATCATCGGCTGCCATGGCTTAACGCTTGTAGCTATTCATTTTACATTATAAAAACATAGCTAGAAAATATACTTTCACATTTGGTTGTTTCTTCCTAGATCTAATTAAATTACTGTTACCTTGCTTCATTTCAATTGGATCGCCTTAGCATTCGATCTCGAAACCTTTCGTACATTTCGTTTCTGAGACCATTTCAACGTTGTAGAATATCCATTATCTTAAGTGTAAAATGTCAAAAGTTGCTGCCTTGAGAGAAAAATTTTTCGATTATCACCCTGGCTCATTTATAGGGCAAAAGCTTGTTGAGACAAAACAGATTTACATCAGTCATCTCCTTTTAGACGCGAATAAGGGGGTTCAGAAGTTAATTGATGAGATGGCATTTGGCCAAAAAAATGAATTTTGGGATGATTTTATTTTTCTGCATATATTCGCCCCGCTTTTTGATCAGATTTTGTCTTTTGATATCGCACATGCAATTAATTTATACAGTAAAATTGACCACCTTTTGTTTAGTACTTATATCAGGCGCGATGAAGATCCAGTTCGTTTTCGAAGAGCTTTTTGGAATGTGAACAACTATGGTTTAAGACTCGCTCGTTTGGCCGGAAATGATTCTTTTCAGCAGATTAATTCTGATCTAAACTTTGACACCAAGAAGAAAAAACGTATATGTTTTGTTTTTAAAGGGGGCTTCCATCTTGCTCATTCAGAATTCTTTCAAGAGTTTTTGGTTGGTGCTAAATACTTTGTTGATCAAGTCGAAGTAACACTTTTATTGATTGATGAAAAAAGTCATCATCTCAAGAACAGAGGATTAGATCATATTAATATTGTGTCCTTGTCCAACAAGCAATCGACTTATGATAAGTTGATGGCCTATAAAAGTTATATGATTTCAAATCAATTTTGTCATATATCTTGGGTCGCTTGCGTTCAGAATTTATGTCTTTATATGGGGCATAAATATGCTCATACCCAATCTTATTGGTCTATGAAGTACCATAGTGTAATAATGGATTCACTCGATAAGTACGCTGGTCTAGGCTTTGGTGGCAACAGCTTTGTTTATGATGACGTCGAGTGGTACCGAGGAAGAGCATTTCCCAGCTTGGTATTACCAAAAATCAACGATCAAACCAAGCAGAAACTATTGGCTTCTGCCGGAATTCCCGAAGGTTCTTTTGTAATTGGGTGTTTTGTTCGTTCCGAAAAGTTGAATAATGTTGCCTTTTGGGATTTAATAGAAAAAGTTTTAATTGAGAATGAAAATGTACATTTTGCCTTAGCTGCTCCTTGGGTCCCTGATTTTATGAAAGCACGCTTGAGCCAAACTCCTTTTAAGCAATCATTTCATCATCTTGGCTGGGTCAATACAAAACAATGGTGCCAGTGCCTAGATCTATATTTGGACTCCTTCCCTAGGGGCTCATGTTTGACTATATTAGAAGCAATAAAAGTATGGGTGCCAACCATTCTTTTTGATTCTGAACACAATAGAGAATCTTCTGCATTGCCTTATTTATCTTCTGTGTCACCTGGAGACCAACTTCCTCCAGGTGCTTTACGAACTAATAATTTGGAATATGTAGCACAATATATTTCTACTTTGCTCAGTTCACCTAAAGCTCTTTCTGACCTTTCAGACAGACAGCATCGTCTTCTACGCTCGCTTGAAGGTCAAAATATCTTGTTTGCGAAGGATTATCTCAATTTCTTTCTTGATGCTAATTTGTCAGTGAAGGAGATTTCTAGGTTGTGATTGTTCTCTTGGGCGGTGGAGGTTATCTGGGCAGTATTCTTGTTGAATATTTTTTAAATCAAGGTCAGCAAATTCTCAACATATCTAGGTCATTTCAGTTTTCACACCTACCTGCAGAAACTCGAATAGTCTCAGCTGTTGGTGACTGCCAAAATTATATCAACCAGATAAAGAATGGATCGATTTTGATATATATGGCTGGCTCTACAAATATTGAAAAAGCACAGTCTTTCCCTGATGTTGATTTGACCTCTCATTTGTCTGAGATGAAATTATTTTTCGAGGTAGTTAGGCAAAATTCCGTTCATTTTCGGAAAATTATCTTTTTCAGTTCTGCTGGCGCAGTTTATGGTGATAGTAACAGTATAAGAAAAGATGAGACATCAGCACCTTGTCCTAAATCAATTTATGGTAAAAGAAATTTATTATTAGAGGATACTTTTAGGTTTTATGCTGAGTTGCTTGGATTCAACTATTGTGTGTTGAGGATTTCAAATCCTTATGGTCCTACGCAACGTTACTTTAGGCGGAAGGGCTTGATTCAGGCTTTATTACTTAGTGCCAAGTCTGGCAATAATATTATTTTAAGGGGAAATGGTCTTCAAAAAAGAGACTATATTGAAGATCGAGACTTTTGCTACTCTGTTTTCAAGGTTTCTCAATTAACAGTTCAACCTCCAGTTATTAATATCTGTTCGGCGTTTAGTTTGTCTGCCTTGGATGTAATTAACATTTTGGAGCAGAATGGCATTCACGCTACTTATAAGATAAGTGATTTAAGCCCTCAATATGAGGTCAAGGACTCTCTTCTGTCAAATAAGCTGTTGACAAATATATTAGAATGCAATTCAATTGAATTTAGCTCCTTTGCTAACTCATTACATCGGTTATGTGACATGTAGGATCTGGTTGAGTTCTTTATTCTCCTATTAGCGGAAATATTTTTTTCCCATAGGAGCTAGAGAATGCGATATGTGAATCAGGCATTTTTTGGTTTAAAATCTGCTTCTCAATATCTTGCTCTTTTTTTGTTAAGTGATAGTTAATATATCGATCAATTATTTGTGAGCATTCTTCTCCTGTGCTGTCAATTGCATCATGAAAGTTTGCAAAGCACTTTAGGTTCTCTGCTCTAGCTTTGCTGTCTTTTCGTAGTCTCTGTGATGCATCATTAAATAAGTATGGATTGAATGATTGTTCTTTTTCTATCAGCTTGATTTTCAGTCCTGCCATTCTTCCGTAGAGAATATGGCTTCCAACTCCCTCCGATATCATCGTATCGTGCTTCAGCAAAATTGCTAGCAAATTCACTAAGAAAGCAGGTTCATATCTACTTCCACAGCAGAACACAGCATCAAAATTAGCTTTATAGTTATCCCAACAATTAGCTTCCTTTAGCCTTTGGTAATCAATGTAATAAATGCATAGATTTACTTTTCCGTGCTTGGATCTTAAGTTTTTGATCATTTTACCTGAGTTGCTAAGTGAATTATGCATATTTGATGCGATTGCTTTTGTTGAATGTATGGGAAAGTATATGCATTGTCGTCTTGAGCCTTTTGTGGCGGGGGCAAAGTGTAAGTTTTCTCTGGCGATTTTCAGAAAAGGGTGAATGCTGGAGAAAAGTTGGACTTTGATTTTATGCTTGTGCGCAATCATTTCGTATATATACTTCGAATGGTCAGAAAAGCACGCTATTGGCAGTCCAGCATAGATTTCTTTTGACCAAATAATGTTTGATGGTGTTATACCATGTGGTATAAGTATTTGCAGGGGTCTATCGGCCTTTAATTGGTTTACATGTCTAAATAGAGCACCTTTCCCGTAAAGTTGATTGTCTTTATAGCATTCGTATTGCTTGCCCCCATATTTCTTGTCAATAAAGCTATAGTCGTTTGCGTCGGGGTTTTCAATCCAATGTAATTGATTTCTTCTTAATGCTTCTAGGGTTGTCTGTATTCGATTTGCGGCTTGGATTTGCATTTTTGAGAAGGTATGGAGTGATACCATTTGTCTTTCTTTCAAATAATATCTTCAAATGTCAATGCATTGCCTTTTGATAGGTTTTTTTTGGCTGCTTTTCCTAATAATTTTTCCAGCATAAAAGGCTCCAGTCCATGCCCCGGTCGAACAATTTTTATATTGTCTTCGGTAAAGAGTTCGCCTGCGCAGATGTCCTTTGATACGTATAGTGATCTTCTGAACACAAGGCTTTTCTTTTCCTTTTCTGTGATTCCATAGGCGATTTTGCCCAGTGAAAGCCATGCTCGCTCGGTTTCTTCAACAAGGCATTTCAGCTCTTCAGGCTCAAGGGAGAAGGTACTGTCTACCCCTCCATCAGATCTTCTAAGGGTGAAATGTTTCTCTACTACGGTTGCACCGAGGGCAACCGAAGCAACAGCTACACCTACTCCCATAGTGTGGTCAGATAGTCCCACTTGAACTTCGAATAAATCTCGTAAATGCGAGATCGTCCGGAGGTTTGTGTTCTCTGGCGTCGCAGGATATGTACTCGTACACTTAAGAAGAATCAGTTCTTTGCAGCCAGCCTCCCTTGCAGCTGATACAGCTCGCTCTAAATCAGCAAGTGAAGCCATGCCGGTAGAAATAATTAACGGCTTGCCTGTGCTCGCAGCTTTTTGAATTAAAGGAAGGTGATTATTCTCAAAGCTGGCAATTTTGAATGCAGGAACATTTAGATCATTCAAATAATCAACCGCAGTTTCATCAAATGGGGAGCTGAAGCAGAGCATACCCTTACTGGCGGCTCGTTCCATAATCGGCTGGTGCCACTCCCAGGGTGTATGGGCTTTGGTGTAAAGATCGTGGAGGTTTTGACCTGCCCATAGGCTCCCCTCATCCTTAATCTGAAAGTCACCACCTCGCTGTCGAAGCGTAATGGTGTCAGCTGTATAGGTCTGCAGCTTAAGAGCGTGGGCGCCTGCTTCTGCCGCTGCATCGACCAGTTCAAAAGCCCGATCAAGACTCTGGTTGTGATTGCCACTCATCTCAGCAATCACCATGGGTGGGTGGTCAGGCCCCACGGGCCGATCACCAATCATGAATGTGTAAGCGGTCACCGGGCTTCAGGCATTGCGTGAGTCGATTAGCGTAATCCTGCTCTCAGCTCCAAGCCTCGATGCGCAGGCGATATCGGCGCCCATCTCTTTCGAAAAAAGCTGGGTAAGACTCGTTGTCGACGACTCTTAGAAGAGAGAATTGATCTTCAAGGCTCTTGAGGGGATCAACACAGGAATCGCTTGGGCGGCGACGCCGGTAGAAACTCTCTTCACCCTGTTGGGGCTGCGCACTGGCTGCACTCGCAGGGTAGTCCTTCAGCCAACGGCTGCAGAGCCGAATCGTGGCTTCCGCTTGCAACCGCTGCCACTCCGGAGCCAATTCATGTCCTCGTAACTGCAGCATCTCTTGAGCATGGATTGCGCCAGCGTCTAATGCTGCTGCCGCTTCAAACAAGGTGAGAGGGATGGTGGAAGCACCCTCAAGAATCTGCCAAGACATCGGTGACCAGCCCTTACCCTGCGGCAGGGCGCTGGCATGTACCACCATGTTGTGGCGATGAAGGGCGAGCCACTCCTCAGACACGATTTGCCCGTAACTCAGCAAGAAACAGACTTCGCCAGGCACCAACTGTTGATGGTCATGAACCCAGCGCAGCGAGCAACCACAGCGCAACACCTCCTGAGCCAAAAGAGGGATGTAGTGATTCATCCAGGACCCGCGAGAGCTCACCAATGTGACCCGGCGGATCTCTGAAGCCATCTCGCCATGCTCCAACTGAGAGCGGAGGTAAGTGGCAGGTGGCTTGGAACAATGGCGATTGATCTCTAAGCGATCGAGACAGCGCAAGGGTCTTGCCTGATCATGCTCACGAGCTAAAAGACTGAGGCCGTCTCGCCAGCGCCATATCGGTTCAGTCTGAAGGCCTTGGGGTGTCAACGCCGACCAGCGATTGGTATCCACCTGTGCAGACATCAAACGGGCAATGCGGACACAACCCTGCCCATCCACGAGACTCATGCCTTGGGACGATTGGCGCTTGAGGTAGTCAGGTTCTTCCTGCCAACGTATAACGGCCTGTTGGAAAACAAGCTCATCAAAGTCATCCGAGCGGCCTAGATATTTAATCAACCCGCGATCATCCAAAACCTGTGAATACTCCTCCTGATTGGCCGCCAGGGCATAGGTGATGCTTGGAAGACCCAGGCATAGTCTTTCCCATGTGGTGGTGCCACCGGCGCCAATCGCTGCATCGGCAGTCGCCATCAATGGCGCCAGAGAGGGAAGAGCACTGAATCTCCTCACGCTAAGTTGCTTACAAAGAGCTTGAATTCTTTGAGATTCGCGAGCAAACCCCCCTTCCACCAGTTGGATCTGCAAGCCCTGAATTTGTAACGCCGCTAGGGCTTTAAGGATCTTCTCTAACAATTGAGCATCACCTGCACCACCTAGCGATATCAATAGACGCTGCAACCGATGGCGTGCTGGTAAAGCCCCCTGAAATCCGGCATAAAAAGGATCAATCAGCGCAAACTGTGGCCCCAAACAGAGGTTTACCTCGCGATCAAGCGGCAGTAAATGCCGATAGCGCGTCGGCAAATCACAGGCGAAGGTGTTGTGATCAATCAGCAGATCGGCATCATGGGCTCGATCAGCTAGGTCATCAATCACGGCAATTCGAACCGCTGGCCATGCGGCCCGAATCTGCTGATGCCAAAGTGAAGACAACCCATAGTGATCGACAACGATCCAATCGGGCCGCCACTCCCCCTGTGATTCGACTGATGTCTGACAAAGACTCGCATCCTCGGCTTCAGAAATAGGAAGCCAAGAGCCGTTCGCGGTATTAATTGCATTTTCTGGACCAGGTGGCAGTAGTAAGAGCGAAAACTCCTGCTCAATCGCTTGGCAGAAACTCCCCTCGGGTGCACGGCCACACCAACGAACCTCTGATCCTTCACGCTGCAGGACCCTTGCCAAGCTGCGACAACGAATCCAATGACCACTGCCAATCGCGGCACTCGCATCGGCACGGATTAAGACACGCATTAGACGTTGATTAGCCCCTGTTCTGTCAGCAACTGTTGCAACAGCTCAGCTCGCTGCCAATCTTCTTCGGTGTCGATATCTTGGACGCGCCAACGTGGGAGCAGCAGCGGGCGCATTCCCTCAAACAAGTTATTCACCTTAGACCACGTCTCCGGTGTCGCCCAATAAAACTGACCAGCATCGTGATAAGCCTCCTTTAAGTCTTGGCTACGACTGCTAAAGCACTCCGGTTGGAACATGGCTGAATAGCCCTGCGTATCCAGATGAATTGCTCGTTGAATTGGAAAAGGAAACGACGTTGCGGCGAACACCACTGTGCCCGGCCTTGATTCCATTAATCGTTGTTGCGCCTGAAGCAGATCATCAGCTTGAACAAAAGGAGCTGTGGCGTACAAACAGCACAGCGCTTCACACGCCTCACCTTGGTGGTTCGTCCACTCGAGGGCATAACAAATTACAGCTTGCGTACTTGCTTTGTCATCAGCCAGATGCGCAGGTCTCAGGAAGGGCACATCAGCGCCATGAGCACGAGCCACCTCCGCAATTTCCTGGTCGTCGGTGCTCACAAGCACTTGATCAAAACATTTGGACGCTTGAGCAGCAGCAATCGACCACGCAATCATCGGCTTGCCACGAAATGGGCGGATGTTTTTGCGCGGAATACGCTTGCTACCTCCTCGAGCAGGAATTAAGCAGATCTTCATCGCAGTGCAACCTTGGAAAGATCAGCCCAAACTTTTTTAAATGCGTAAATCACTGCATCTACTTGATCATCAGTGAACGCATGCGCGCAGAGATTGAGGCCGATAAAAGTTTGCTGATGCAATTGTTCTGCTACTGGGCACAAACCAGGACCATAACTAATATCGCTGTCTCCAGAGCGCAAGCCTGTCCATGGGAAACCTGAAGTGCCATACGCAATGCGATGGCGGAAGAGTGGGTTTAGGTGAATATTCTGATAACCTTCGAGCAAACCGCTCACACCCTCAGCTTTCAAAGCTTTCACAATCCAATCCCTGTCACGCCTAAGTCGCTCGAGATCAATAGTCATGCCATAAATGTAATAAACATGGGTAGAATCTGGTCTTACT
Source organism: Synechococcus sp. GEYO (assembly GCF_900473955.1). Lineage (NCBI taxonomy): Bacteria > Bacillati > Cyanobacteriota > Cyanophyceae > Synechococcales > Synechococcaceae > Synechococcus > Synechococcus sp. GEYO. Next base: position 179,255 of record NZ_UCNL01000013.1, on the reverse strand, counting down.
TTCGGTGGATTTAATCCTGGAAGACATGACAAAGCCTTGGTTAGACGTGCAGCAGCTTGCTGGCGACTTTTGATTAACCCGGATAATTTAGGCAACTGTTCACGTGCGATCGCTGCTTCGATCTCTCCCAAGCGAAAATTATGCCCAAGAATATTCGCAAGATCTTCACATTGATCACTTGCAATCACGGCCTCGCCATGGTTGCGAATTAACCGCAAACGCTCTGCAAGGCGATCATCATTCGTCACCAGAAGACCACCCTCACCACAATGAATATGCTTGTGATAATTGAGGCTAAAACCACCAATGTCAGCTGCTGTGCCGGCAGGAATGCCATTCAAAAGAGCACCAGGCGCCTGAGCTGTATCAGTCACTAATTTGCAGCCGTTGCGATCGGCAATCGCCCTGAGTGCAGGTATATCAGCACTCTGCCCGAAAATGTCGACAGCAGCGATGGCACGAGTTCGCGGTGTTATCGCCGCTTCTACTGCTTCGGGATCAATGTTGAACGTCTGTGGATCAATATCTGCAAATACAGGGATGGCATTCCAGTGAAGGATCGCCGTGGCCGTTGCCACCATGGTCCATGGTGTGACGATCACCTCATCACCCGGCTCCAATCCGATCGCACCCATTGCCGCTACGAGACCGGAGGTCCAGGAGTTAACCGATACCACGTGTTTGACGTCAAAACGTTCAGCCGCCTCCCGCTCAAGTGCCTGGACTTCAGGGCCGCCATAAAACCCCGGACCCGACGCTCCAATGAACGCCGACAACACACCGGACCGCAGCACACGGTTAGCAGCAGCGATCTCCTCTTCTCCCAGGCTGCGATAGGGCGGAAAAGTTTTGCTAATTACCGGTGTTCCACCGTTGATGGCTAGAGCGTCAGCGGCAGGCATTCAGAGTTCTCTCAAGCAATTGCAGGGTCTTAAACCCTGCATTCAAATCGCAGTGTATCGGCAGTTCTGTTGGCTGTTGGCCGTGGCGAACTAAGTTGTGGAGTACGTGGTGCTGATAGTGCTCCATGCCCGAAGGGAACAGCATCGGCTCGGCCATCAATGGCCTATGGCTATCTCCTGCCCCTGCTTCAGCTAGGCGCCAACGCTGCACGCTGCGGCCGTCGTTGCTCCAGAGCAAACGCCCCTGGCTGAACCAAAGATCCAATTCACCGGCTCGCAGCCCGGCCATACCGATGCTTTGAACATTCAGCACGGCGTCGTTGTGGCTTGACGCTCTGAGTGTGAGCGAGGCTTCCTGATCAAAACTTGCGAATGTAGGACCATGCTCCAAAAGCTCACCGCTGCTCAACGGCCCCAACCAGGCCTCTGCCAGATTTACAAAATGGGACCCATTGCTAAGTAGCCCTTTCCCGTAAACCAAACGGCCATGCAACAACCTCCCTAATAATCCATGCTGTAGCTCGGACTGAAGTTCCAATATCACAGGCAAATAACGACGGATGTAATTCACTGCTACTACCAACTTTGGGTGGCGCTTGCACTCTTGACGCAGACGCTCCGCCGCTTCAATATTGACGGCTATCGGCTTCTCCAACAGCAGCATCTGAGGGCTGCATCGCGCCAGCAACTGCTCCACCATGGATGGCTGAAGGGCCGGCGGTACAGCAATTACCACGAGATCAACCTCTTGAGGCCCTGCGCCTTGGAAATAAGCCTCTAAATCGGCAAACACAGGACAGGAATACACGGTGCTAAAACGCTCCCGTGCTTGGGCAGACGGATCCACGGCTGCCACCAGGTCCACCTGCGGATGGCAAACCAAAGCCCGGGCATGCGTCCAAGTGACCGGCCCCGAACAGGGTTGATTCCGACGGAATGGTTGATCAAGGTCGTAGCCACAGCCCATCTGACCTAGTCCCAGCAGCAGTGCTCTGATCAGTGTCATGCCAAACCCTGCTGTTTCAGCAGAGCTTCCAGGCAAGACAGAACACGATCCTGATCTGCTTCGGTCATGGCAGGAAACAAGGGCAAGCTGAAACTGGTATTGGCATAGCGCTCGGCCAAAGGGAAGTCCCCTGGTTTGAATCCCAAGCGCCGGTAATGCGGTTGCAACGGAATTGGCCAATAGTGCAATTGCACGCCAATCCGCGCAGCCCGCATGCCTTCAAACAAAGCGCGGTGCTGATTGGGAGATGCATCCGGAATGGTTATCACCGCCAAGTGATAAGAGCTTCGGCAGTTGGCGGGCTCATCCAAGAAGCTCGATGGCCACCCCTGCACCAATTGGCGGTAGCGCGCCATAAGTTCCTGGCGCCGGTCCACAATCTCGGTGAGCCGCCGCAGTTGGCTGAGCCCCAGGCTGGCCTGCAGATCAGTGAGCCTGTAATTAAACCCCAGCTCCTGCTGCTCGTAATACCAAGGACCAGGCGAGCTTTGCTCAAACGCATCGCGGCTGATGCCATGGGACCGCAGCCGCTGCAACCGTTCCACGAGCTCTGGATCTCGGCTCAATGCCGCGCCACCCTCACCTGTGGTGATGATTTTCACGGGGTGAAAACTAAATACGGTGATAGCGCTGAACTCGCAGCTGCCTACAGGCAAGCCGTCATACGACGCCCCGACAGCGTGACTAGCGTCCTCGAGTATTTGGAATCCGTAGCGATCAGCCAACATTGCCAACTCAGCCATGGGGCAACTAGTCCCTGCCAAATGCACTGGCACCAACACCTTCGGGAGAGTGCCGTTTGCCTGAGCTTGCTGAAGTCGCTGCTCCAGCGAGGACAAGCTAATTAGAGCCGTATCCGGATCAATGTCGACAAAGTCAATACTGGCTCCGCAGTAGAGCCCGCAGTTGGCACTGGCCACGAAAGAAATTGGACTAGTCCAAAGAAGATCCCCAGGCCCCAAACCCAAAGCAAGGCATGCTGCATGGAGAGCGCTTGTTGCACTGTTGAAAGCAACGGCATGAGTCGAATTACATTTGAGAGTCAATTCATTCTCAAATGCAGGTACTTGAGGACCTTGAGTGAGGTAGTCACTACGCAGACAATCTAGAACCATCTGTTCATCTTCAGATGTAATTGTCTGCCTGCCATAGGGCAACCACTCAGGCACTTTCATGGCAAGAAGTAGAGCCAATAAATCAATGATTCAATTCTACACTGAAAAAGGCCTTGATTGGTTAACGAAAAAAGAGAATTGCTATCAAACAAGATGGCAAGTTCAAGCGTCCACAAGCATTTGATCAACAGCATCAAAGGATTGTGTTAAAATAGAGTTAAAACTAAGCCCTGATGTTAGGATTGCTGTCGACCATTGATCACCCCTTGCTGCCATTTCAGTTAAAGGTATTAAGAGAGGTCGGCATTAAAGACATTGTTGTATTTTTGGACCAAAAAACTTTTTCTAGCAAAAATTGGGCTATTTGGAATAGAAGAACGAATGGATACTTCAACCCTGCTCGAAGCCTAGAAAGAAGTTTTTCAAGTAATAAATATGGAAAATTGCCGTTTTATTTTGTTGAATCACACACTAGTGATGATGCAATAAATCTATACTCAAGCCTTGATATTCAAATGCTCTATAATGCTGGCACTCCAAGAAAACTAACTCAAGCTGTAATTGATTCAATACCGTTCGGGATCTTAAATGTTCATCCAGGAAAGTTGCCAGAGTACAGAGGATGTAGCTGTGTCGAATGGGCTATTTTGAATGATGACAAAATATACAACACAGTCCACTTAATGGATGCAGATTACGACAGTGGTCCAGTTCTAAATAGTGAGTGCTATGAATTTGAAAAACAATCATCCTACTGCGATATTAGAAATACTATTTATTCCAGGGGATGCCAACTGGCGGCAATTTCTCTGTCTAAAATACAAAACGGACAGATAATTAGCAATGACGCAACAGTGCAAAATGAAAAAGTAGCAAAGCTATGGGGACCCATGCCAAAGGAGCTTGAGCAAGAAGCTATCCAAAAAGCCAACGATGGCTTATATCGCTATCAACTTTAATAAATTTCTTACGGCTATGACAAGTAATTCAACAACAACCCCACTAGAACAATTGAGAGGAGCAAAGAAAAATAGTATCGCAGTGGTAGCTCATGATGCGGGGGCTGCAAGATTGCTGTTTAGCTGGCTGAAAGAGTTTGAGGATGAACTAGTATTTTGTGTAGACGGTCCAGCAAAGAAAATACTTGATTCTCAGAGATTCTCCTATTGCCAAGAACATAATTTAGAAAAATGTATAGCGAACAGTGAAATTGTCATAAGCGGAACCGGTTGGGCAAGTAATCTTGAATTTGAATCAAGATTACTTGCAAAAAAATACAGGATAAGGAGTATTGCTGTTATTGATCATTGGGTAGAATACTCCAAAAGATTTGAGAGAAATTCAATAACTGTGTTGCCAGATGAAATCTGGGTATCTGATGAAGTTGCATTTAATTTAGCAAGTAAAAAGTTCCCAAAAGCAATAATTCATCAACTTCCAAATGAATGGATGGAGGAACTGAAAATACAAGTCACTCAGTGGCGAAAAGGGGAAGCCACAAATAGACGAGCAATTACTACGTCAAGGTTGCTTTATCTTTCGGAGCCAATTAGAGACAGAACAACTGGAGAGCCGAACGGAGAAGAACTGAATGCTTTGGATTATTGGCTTCAATGCTTACCAAAGCTGATTGAGAAAGGCGTAATCAAGTGCGAAGAAAAAAAACCAGAGCTATTTTTGAGGTTGCATCCTTCTGAAAAACAGCATAAATATGATGATTGGATAAATAAAAATAAAGCAGATTGGGAGGTGTCGATCGTGAATCACCAGGATTTAGCCGAGAGCCTGGCTAAGTGTGATGTGGCATTTGGATGTGAGACCCAAGCGCTGGTTGCTGCGGTTGCGTGTGAGATACCTGTGTTCAGTACTGTTTTGCCACTAAATTTGCCGTGTAGGCTTCCTCATAAAGAGATTAAAGTTATAGCCGAGATGATTTAGACCGGCGTAAAGTTTTTGTCTACGTGCAGAGTGATTAACTGCCTGATCTGATCAATACTTAAAAAGTCTGAATTACTTCCTGAGTTGTACGAAAAGCCGCCATCGACCGGAATAGCCTGGTGCTTTGTTCCTTGATAAAATTCACTGCCGGTGAAGTTGGCAGGAATAATTGAGTAGTACTGACCTAGGTCGTACGTTGAGCAACTGTCTGCAAGAGTGATCATCTCTTCGTGTATTTTTTCTCCTGGACGAATCCCTGTTACAGGTTTTGAGCAGTTAGGGCCAATTGCTTCTGCTACGTCGGTAATACGATAGCTAGGTATTTTGGGGACAAGGATTTCACCACCTTTTGCATTTTTGAGAGACCATAAAACCATATTGACTCCGTCTTGAAGTGAAATATTGAATCTCGTCATTGCTTTGTCAGTAATAGGGAGAACTCCATTATTTGCGCATTTAAGAAAGAAGGGTATGACAGACCCTCGGGATCCCATTACATTGCCGTAACGAACAACAGAAAAGCGTAGATCCCTATCCCCTTTAATATTGTTGGCCGCAATGAAAAGTTTGTCTGAACAGAGTTTACTCGCACCATACAGGTTGATAGGAGCTGCTGCTTTGTCCGTGCTCAGCGCTACAAGCCGTTTGACATTCGATGATAAGCAAGCCTTAACTAAGTTATCTGCTCCAAGAACATTGGTTTTGATGAATTCCATCGGGTTGTATTCAGCCGCTGGAACTTGTTTAAGGGCTGCTGCGTGAACAACAATGTCGATGCCCTCAAGTGCCAAAGATAGTCTTGCTTCGTCTCTTATGTCTCCAAGGAAAAAACGTAATTGTGGGTATTTTTCTTGAGGGTATACTTGCTGGAGTTCCCATTGCTTTAACTCATCTCGGCTGTATATGACAATTCGTTGGATTTGGGGATATTCGTTTAAAACTTGCGCGATGAATGCTTTCCCGAAGCTTCCGGTTCCGCCAGTTATTAGTAGTCTTGACGAGGAATTAAATGTCATCCCATTAAGAGAAGTAAGGGAGCTTTTGTTTTTAGGCTCCCTCAGAAAGGTGGTTGTAGCAAATGCCTTAGCTCAGGAGAGCCTTGGCTTTATTCACAACATTATCAACGGTAAAGCCGAACTTCTCCATGCAGGTGCCGCCCGGAGCTGATGCACCAAAACGGTTCATGGTGACGCTGTCGCCATCGAGGCCGATGAAGCGGTGCCAGCCAAATGATTCGGCGGCTTCCACGACGATGCGCTTGCGAACAGAGCCGGGAAGAACTTCTTCTTTGTAGGCGTCACTCTGTTCGTCAAATAGTTCGACGCACGGCATGGAGACCACGCGCATTTTTTTGCCCTCGGCGCTGAGCTGTTTGGCGGCTTGCACGCAGAGGTCAAGTTCGGTTCCTGTACCGATCAGGATCAGATCGGGGGTTCCATCGCAGTCTTCGAGGATGTAACCACCCAGTGCCACTTTCTCAATCGAGGAATTGGCTTGATTGGCCATGCCTTGCCGGCTGAGGCACAGCGCACTGGGACGGTGACGATTGCCGATCGCCAGTTTGTAAGCGCCGCTCGTTTCGTTGCCGTCGCCGGGTCGGAACACCAGCAAGCCTGGCATGGCCCTCAATGAAGGGATGGTTTCTATCGGCTGGTGGGTGGGTCCGTCTTCGCCAACACCAATCGAGTCGTGGGTTAGCACGTAAATCACACCCAGTTCACTCAGTGCCGAGAGGCGCATCGAGCCGCGCATGTAGTCGGCGAAGACGAGGAAGGTGCCGCCGTAGGGGATCAGACCACTGTTGTGATAAGCGATGCCGTTGAGCACGGCTGCCATGGCGTGCTCCCTCACGCCAAAGTGCAGATACCGCTTTTCGGGGGTCTCTGGCTGGTAGGAACCTGTTTCACCCTTGATATCGGTGTAGTTGGAGTGGGTGAGGTCGGCAGATCCACCAATCAGCTCAGGCAGATTGGGGCCCAAGGCACCCAGACAGATCTGGGAATGCTTGCGGGTGGCCAGACCCTTGTCGTCTGCTGTGTAGGTAGGCAGATCCTTGTCCCAGCCTTGGGGAAGTTCGCCGCGCAGCATGCGCTCAAACTCGGCTGATTCCGCTGGGTACTTGGAGCGGTAAGTCGACAGGGTTTGGTTCCACTCCGCCTCCAGGCTTGCGCCGCGATCGATTGCCTGGCGGAACTGGTCGTACGCGTCTTGAGGCACTTCAAAGGGACCGTAGTTCCAGCCCAGTTGCTTGCGGGTCAGTTCCGTTTCTTCATCGCCCAAGGGAGCGCCGTGCACACCAGCGGTGTCGCTCTTATTGGGTGAGCCGAAACCGATTGTGGTTGTGATCTTGATGATCGAGGGTTTGTCGGTGACAGCTTTGGCAGCTTCGATGGCCTTGGCGATGGCATCAACATCGGTGTTGCCATCAGAAACGTGCTGCACGTGCCATCCATACGCCTCGTAGCGCTTGAGTACGTCCTCGGTGAAGGACACGTTCGTGCGGCCATCGATGGTGATGTGGTTGTCGTCGTAGAGGGCAATGAGTTTGCCCAGCTTCAGGTGGCCAGCTAAGGACGCTGCTTCGGAGGACACACCTTCCTGATTACAGCCGTCACCCATGATCACGTAGGTGAAGTGATCAACAACAGTGGCGTCGGGCTTGTTGAATTTCGCCGCAAGGTGAGATTCGGCGATGGCCAAACCCACAGCATTGGAGATGCCGGCACCCAGGGGGCCTGTGGTCACCTCAATGCCTGGGGTCTCAAAGGTTTCAGGGTGTCCAGGCGTCTTGGAGCCCCATTGCCGGAACTGTTTGATGTCATCGATCGAAACCGAGTCGTAGCCAGTGAGATGCAGCAATGCGTAAAGCAACATGCAGCCGTGCCCGGCTGATAGCACAAAGCGATCTCGGTTGAACCACTTCGGATTCTTCGGGTTGTGGTGCAGGAACTTGTCCCAGAGCGCGTACCCCATTGGGGCGCAACCCATGGGTAGACCTGGGTGGCCGCTCTTGGACTTGTTGATCGCATCAACGGCCAGCATGCGAATGCTGTTGATGCAGAGGGTGTCGAGAGATGCGGGCGCAGCGACCATGGCGTGAGGTTCGAGAAGCAGTAAGGAGTTGGATCAGTCTGAAACAGCATGGTCAGAGTCACCGGAGGTGAACCTGACATCAGGGGTTCAGTTCATGCGCTGGAAGGCAAGGCAGACGTTGTGGCCGCCGAAGCCGAACGAGTTGGATAACACTGTTTCCAGTGTGTGTTCGCGGGCAGAGTTGGGGACCACATCCAGGTCACAGTCGGGATCGGGATTGGTGTAATTGATGGTGGGGGGAACAACATTGTGCTGCAGCGCAAGTACGCAGGCCACGGCCTCGATGCCGCCGGAGCCACCCAAGAGATGTCCTGTCATCGATTTAGTGGAGCTCACAGGAATTTTGTTTGCGCGTTGGCCTAGTGCACTCTTTATCGCTGCGGTTTCGTTGCTGTCATTTGCTGGGGTACTGGTGCCGTGGGCATTGACGTAATCGATGCTGTCAGCACTGAGGCCTCCGTCTTCGATGGCCAGGCGCATAGCGGCCGCTCCACCAACACCACCGGGTGTTGGTGAGGTGATGTGGTGCGCATCACAGGTGGTTCCGTACCCAACGATTTCGGCCAGGATCGTGGCGCAGCGGGCCTTGGCGTGACTGAGGGTTTCAATCACCAACACGCCTGATCCTTCGCCGATCACAAAGCCGTCGCGTTCTTTGTCGAACGGTCGGCTGGCAGTTGCTGGATCATCGTTTCGGAACGACAGTGCCTTCGCACTGGCGAATCCGGCCACTCCCAGAGGAGTAATGGCGGACTCTGCGCCACCGCAGATCATGGCGTCGGCCTTGCCCATTTGCAGGAGGCGGAAGGCATCGCCGATTGCATTCGAACCCGCTGCACAGGCCGTGGCGACAGCTGAGCTTGGCCCTTTTGCTCCGAGGGCGATCGCCGCCAGGCCCGTGGCCATGTTGGGGATCATCATTGGCACCGTGAAGGGGCTGACTCGCCCCGGCCCCTTGCCCTCGAGCACATGGGCTTGGGTTTCCATCGTGAGTAGCCCGCCCACTCCAGAGCCAATGCTGACGCCGATCCGCTCGGCGTTGGCTTCGGTGATCTCCAGCCCTGCATGGGCAAGAGCCTGTTTGGCCGCGACAACACCGAATTTGCAGTATCGATCCCAGCGCTTCGCTTCCTTGGGCTCGATGAATCCCGTTGGATCGAAGTCCTTCACTTCTGCGGCAAATCGACAGGCGTGCTGAGAGGCATCAAACAATGAAATTGATGCCACCCCATTTCTTCCGGAGGTGAGACCGGACCAATAGTCGGAAACGCTATTGCCGATCGGTGTCACTGCGCCGAGGCCGGTGACCACGACGCGTTGGAGACCCTCAACCATGCTGCCGATCCTCAGGTCTGCTTGTCTTCGATGTACTTAACGGCGTCGCCGACGGTGGCGATGCCTTCAGCGGCTTCGTCTGGGATTTCGATGTCAAAGGCTTCTTCCAGTGCCATCACCAGCTCGACTGTGTCGAGTGAGTCGGCGCCGAGATCATTTTGGAAATTTGATTCGGGCTTGACTTCGCCGGCATCGACGCTGAGCTGCTCAGCCACGATCGAACGGACTTTTTCGAGGATCGCTTCCTGGGACATGGCCGTGAAGACGGGACGCCGCATCTTACGGGCTGGCCTCTGCGTTTCCAACTTTGGGCCTGAAGAACCACCTGGCGTTAACAACGGTGACGTCCGGGAGTGAGCTCGGCCTCACTGGCGCCAAGGCCCGGTACCTTGATTTGAAGTCACCTGTTCCTAGAGGGATTCATGTCCCACGCCGTCAAGATCTACGACACCTGCATCGGTTGCACTCAGTGTGTTCGTGCCTGTCCTCTGGATGTGCTCGAAATGGTGCCGTGGGATGGTTGTAAGGCCGGCCAAATTGCCTCTTCTCCACGTACGGAAGATTGTGTTGGTTGCAAGCGCTGTGAAACCGCATGCCCAACTGATTTCCTGAGCATTCGTGTCTACCTCGGTGATGAGACCACCCGAAGCATGGGCCTCGCATATTGATCGTCACGTTCGTTTTTTAGCTCAATAACCCATAAGCTCGGCCCGGCATCGCCGGGCTTTTTGTATGTGCGGAATCGTTGCGGTGATTGGTTCCAGAGAGGCAGCACCGATCCTGCTTGAAGGGCTGCGGCAGTTGGAATATCGCGGATATGACTCCGCTGGAATTGCCACGATTGAAACGTCGAAGAATGATGTAACTGCAAAGCTGCACTGCATTCGAGCCAAGGGCAAGCTCGTCAATCTCACCGAAAGGGTGGATCAGGATGGTGCGCCCGGTTTCTGTGGAATCGGCCATACCCGCTGGGCGACTCATGGCAAGCCGGAGGTGCACAACGCTCATCCCCATTGCGATGGTTCTGGTGATGTGGCCGTTGTGCAGAACGGCATTATCGAAAACTATCGGGCCCTGCGTGAAGAGCTCACGAGTGCAGGGGTGAGCTTCCGCTCAGACACCGATACCGAGGTGATCCCGCATCTCGTCTCCGCGGAGCTGCAGCTGCAGTGTGCCGCTGGCCAGCCTGCTGATGGCAACACGCTATTGCGATCTGTGCAGGCCGTGTTGCCAAGGCTTCAAGGTGCCTATGCCCTGGCGGTGTTGTGGGCAGAGGTCCCCGGGGCTCTTGTGGTGGCTCGTAGGGCGGCGCCTTTGCTGATCGGTTTGGGGGAGGGCGAATTTATCTGTGCCAGCGATACGCCTGCATTGGCTGGTTTCACCCGCACCGTCTTGCCTATGGATGACGGTGAGGTGGCATTGCTCAGCCCGCTTGGCATTGAGCTCTACAACGATGTCGGTGAGCGTCAGCAGCGCAGTCCGTCGCTGCTCAGCGGCCAGGAGCATGTGGCAGATAAGCGCCAATTCCGCCACTTCATGCTCAAGGAGATTCATGAGCAGCCGGAGACTGCACGTCTGTGGGTCGAGAGGCACCTGCCGTTGAATTTGCAAGCTGCCAACCCCGTGGCATTGCCTTTTGACGATGCGTTTTATACCGATATTGAACGCATACAGATCCTTGCCTGTGGGACGAGTCGACACGCGGCGCTTGTGGGAGCTCATCTGCTGGAGCAGTTCGCGGGAGTGCCAGCCAGTGTTCATTACGCCAGTGAGTTCCGCTATGCGCCCCCGCCGCTGGCTGCCAACACTCTCACGATTGGCGTTACCCAATCCGGTGAAACGGCTGATACCCTTGCGGCTCTGGCCATGGATGCTGATCGGCGGCGGATTCATGACGATCCTGCCTATGCCCCACGGCAGTTGGGCGTGACCAACAGGGTGGAGAGCTCTCTGGCTCGTCAGGTGCCCTACATCCTTGACATTGGTGCAGGAATCGAAGTGGGTGTTGCAGCCACGAAGACCTTCCTTGGCCAGCTTTTGGCGTTTTACGCCCTGTCCCTGGCCTTTGCATCGCGGCGCGGCACCCGCAGCGAAGTCGAGATCGCTGCCCTGGTGAATGAGCTGCGCGGTTTGCCTGATCAGCTCAGCGCCCTTGTGGAGCAGCACGACCAGTGTTCAGAGGCGATGGCCCATCGTTTCGCTGAAACCCAGGATGTGATTTTCCTTGGGCGTGGCATCAACTACCCGATCGCATTGGAAGGCGCACTCAAGCTCAAAGAAATTAGTTACATCCACGCGGAGGGTTACCCCGCAGGGGAGATGAAACATGGTCCGATTGCCTTGCTCGACAAGCATGTGCCGGTGATCTCGATTGCCGTACCAGGAGTGGTGTTCGAAAAAGTGCTCAGTAATGCCCAGGAGGCCAAGGCCCGCGATGCCCAGTTGATCGGTGTTGCCCCGATCTGCGCAGACACGGAGTTGTTTGATGAATTGCTTCCGGTTCCGCAGGTGAGCGAATGGATCAGCCCTTTGCTCACGGTGGTGCCGATGCAACTGCTCAGCTATCACATTGCGGCCCATCGAGGCCTGGATGTTGATCAGCCACGCAACTTGGCCAAGAGCGTCACTGTCGAGTGAGACCTTGTCGGCTGCCGTCGTAGCCAGCGCGTTTTCGCACTGCATGACACCAGCCTTTGTGCTCCAGATACCACTTCACAGTCGCTCTTAGTCCCTCTTGAATATTGTGACGGGGTTTCCAGCCAAGTTTCGCACTGATTAGAGAAGAATTAATTGCGTAGCGACGATCATGACCAGGGCGATCAGTGACTTTTGTGATTAGATTTGAGTGAGGCGAGTTCCATGGTTGGTGTTCATCTAATTGAGAGCAAATTGCGTGAACGATCTCTTTATTGGTTGTTTCTCCATGGCCTCCAATGCAGTAATTAGATCCTGCTTCGCCCCTGCAGGCTGCGAGCAGAAGAGCATCCACATGATCTTCAACATAGAGCCAGTCTCTAATATTGAGCCCATCACCGTATAGCGGGATTGACTCACCTTCAGCTCCTTTCAGCGTCACCAATGGGATTAGCTTTTCAGGGAATTGCCAGGGGCCGTAATTGTTGGAGCAGTTGGTCATCACGACTGGCAGGCCGAACGTGTGGTGCCAGGCATTTACCAAATGGTCGCTGGCTGCCTTGCTGGCTGAGTACGGACTGCGAGGGTCGTAAGCAGTGGCTTCTGAAAAGCTGCCTGTGGCGCCTAAGGAGCCGAAGACCTCATCAGTGCTGATGTGATGGAAGCGAAATTGCTTTCTGCGTTGGCCTTCGAGGCTGTCGTAATGGCTGAGAACCGCTTGGAGGATGTTGTACGTGCCATTGATATTGCTTTGGATAAAAACGCCCGGCTCTGAAATCGAGCGGTCAACATGGCTTTCTGCCGCCAGGTGCATCACTAGATCCGGGTCAGCAGCTTCCACAGCTGCGTCCACTGCCATTTGATCGCTCAGATCGAGTTTCTGAAGCTGATGTCTTGTATGTGAAGTCGGACCCAAATCAGCCAGCACGGCCTCGATTGAGTCGAGATTGCTGGCATAGCCCATTTTGTCCAGGTTGAAGACCGTCGCATCTGTTTTCTGAAGGAGGCGACGAACAACTGCACCTCCAATGAAACCGGCACCTCCTGTTACCAGAATGCGACTACGTCCTTTAAGGAGCTCTGCCTCAGTAGGCATGGAAGTAGCGCTCATTTCAAAAAGTCAGGCGATTTTGAAGGTCTGACTAGTACGGCCGTAAATGTCGTCAAACCGCACGATGTCGTCTTCTCCCAGGTACGCGCCGCTTTGGACCTCGATGAGTTCCACGGGGATCCGACCGGGATTGGTTAGCCGGTGTTTGCAACCCAGGGGGATGTATGTGCTCTGATTCTCTCCAACAAGCTGTGTCTCATCATCACGCTCGACTACAGCCGTGCCGCTGACAACGATCCAGTGCTCGGCACGATGGTGATGCATCTGTAGCGAAAGGCTCGCACCGGGTTTCACAGAGATGCGCTTGACCTGCCAGCGGCTGTCTTCCACAACACTGGTGTAATGGCCCCAGGGGCGATAAATCTTGCGATGCGCTTTTCCTTCACGACTGCCGTCAGCTTCCAGTTGTTTCACGATGGTCTTGACGTTCTGAGCCTGGCTGCGATCTGCGATTAACACCGCGTCGTCAGTTTCGACCACTACCAGATTCTCGACACCTAGGCCCACCACCAGACGGTGTTCACTTCTCAGATAGCAGTTGCGGCTGCCCTCACTGATCACCCGTCCACGTAAAACGTTGCCATCTTCATCCCGCTCAGCTGTATCCCAGAGAGCGCTCCAGCTCCCGACGTCACTCCATCCTGCTGAGAGGGGTAGGACGGAACCCAGTTGTGTCTTCTCCATCACGGCAACATCAATGGCAATGCTGGGGCATTTCGCAAATGCCTCGCGCTCAAGGCGCAGGAAATCCAGGTCTTCCACATCCTGTTCGAGGGCGGCTCGACAACAGCTCACTACCTCCGGTGCCAGTCGTTCCAGCTCCGCCAGCATTGCGCTGGCCTTAAAGAGGAACATGCCGCTGTTCCAAGTGAATCGACCACTTGCCAAAAACTGTTTGGCGGTGGCCTGGTCAGGTTTTTCAACAAATCTGGCAATCGCCAGTGGCGTCAAGGCACTGCCATCGAGCGATTCTGACGCTTCGATGTAGCCATAACCGGTTTCCGGTGCCGTCGGAACAATTCCGAAAGTTACCAGTCGTCCTTCCTCTGCTGCGATGCGACCAGCATCAATGGCAGCTCGGAAACGATCGGCATCCTTGATCACATGATCAGCCGCGAGCACGAGAAGTAAGGGGTCCTCCCCACGTGCGGTTGCCTGTAGGGCTGCCACGGCCACGGCAGGTGCGGTGTTGCGCCCCATCGGTTCAAGAAGGATTGCGTTGGGTTCGATTCCGATCTGGCGCATCTGCTCTGCGACGATGAATCGATGGTCTTCATTGCAGATCAGCAGCGGGGAGTCCAGCCCTTCGATGCCCTCCAGCCTCTGTTGGGTCTGCTGAAGCAGGGTTTCGTCGCCTTTTCCTCCTAATGCCCAGTATTGCTTTGGATAACTTGCCCGAGATAGAGGCCAGAGACGCGTGCCCGTACCACCGCAAAGGATCACCGGAATCAGAGGAGTAGTCACGGCACACGCATGGTGATTTATTCCCATTGTTGCGCAGCTGATCAAGTGCTGTAGCTACCTGGCAACTAGAGGTCGAGTAATCCTGGTGGGGGTGTCAGCAGCAACCAGCCCTCCTCAAGGTGGACCTCTGGAACGATTGCATCTACAAAGGGAATCAGCAGTTTGCGGCCATCACTGCGGCTGATTTCCAGTAGGTCGTTGCCGCCGCTGATCAGATCGCTCACGGTGCCGACAGCATCGCTGTCGTTTGCATTCAGACGGGCTTCCAGACCCACCAGATCGAGTAGGTGGAACTCTCCCTCCTCCAGTTCGGGTCTGTCGTTGGAACTCACCAGAAGCGTCTGGCCCACTAAAGCTTCAGCAGCGGATCTGTTCTCGATCCCCTTGAAGCGCACGATGAACAGACTTCTGCCAGGAAGTTGCCGACCGCTGGTCAGCATCATTTCCTGTGGTGTTGTCCCTTTGCGCTGAAGCCAACGAAGCCCTGGTTTGGTGAAGCGCTCGGGAAAATCACTTGCTGGGTTAACGCGAAGCTCACCGCCTAGTCCCTGAGCGCCCACGACCGTGCCAACGGCCAGCCACTCTTCGTCAGCTGATGCTGTCTGGAAATTTGAGTCTGAGGCCACGGATGACAGCTCTTGAGGCACTTGTCGATAATGGCTCCACGACTGACTGCGATTTCATGGCTTCCGCCGCTCCAATCCTTCCCGGTGCCACGGTGACGGTGGTGGATCAGCGTTCCATTTACAACGGCTACACCGGTTTCGTGCAGCGCATCAGTGGGGACCGGGCTGCCGTGTTGTTTGAAGGTGGCAACTGGGACAAGCTCGTCACCCTGCGCCTCAAAGATCTCAGCGCCGACTGACACCGATGGAGCTCGCTCTGCTCCAGCGGCTCCGGCGAGTCGCTCTTGACTCCGATACCCGTCTGGGCAGGGTCTACAACCTGGTGATTTTCGGCACGATGCTGCTCAGCATTGCAGGACTCCTGGATGAACCGCATCCGATGTGCGTGGCAATGCCTGGCGAGATCCCTTCCTGGATGCACACGCTTGAGCGCTTCTGCCTGTTGGTGTTCATGGCGGATTATGCGCTCACCTCTGGTCTACGCGCGAAGCTTGTAAGGGCTGATTGATCTTTCGGTCGTCCTGATTTTTTCGAGCCTCAGATCCGCAGCGGCCTGGTTCTTTGGATCTTCAAGTTCGCCCCTGTGCTGCGCGTGTTCAAGCTGCTGCGATTCATCGATGAGGCGCAGATGTTGATCCGTGCACTGCGGGCCAGTGCGCGCAGTACTGGCGTGTTTCTGTTTTTTGTAGTGATGGCGTAGGTGGTGCTGGGTTATTTGCTGGTGTTGATCGAGAGCGGTCATCCCAACATCCAGTTTTAGACCGTTGGTCAGGGCGTGTATTGGGCCATCGTGACCATGACCACCGTTGGTTACGGCGATTTCGTGCCACAGATCGTGCTTGGTCGCTTGCTGGCGGGGGTGGTGATGTTGCTTTGATTCGGGATCATCGCCATCCCCACTGGAATTGTCACGTTGGAATCGATTTAGTAGGCCCGGCAAGACAGGCGTGCCTGCCAAATCTGCGGTCATCGCGATCAGTGTGGGACTGAGTTGCAGGGCTCCGCTCAGCTGCAAGTCAGCTGATCCAGGGCTGCGCGGGCGGCCTGCTGTTCTGCCTCACGCCGTGAGCGGCCCCATCCTTCCGCTGCCAGTTTTGGCGGCAGTGTCACTCTGCAGCGAAAGCGGCGCGGGTCACCATGTCGTTGGTTCATCTCTTCGCTGCTGTAGGCGGGCAGGCCCATGCCCTTACCCTGACTCCACTCTTGCAGGGCGGATTTGCAGTTGCCGCGGTGCGGGTCAGAGAGAACCGCTTCAGCGCTGCGCTGCCAGTAGGGCGTCAGCCATTGCTGCACGGCAGTCAGACCATTGATCCTGTACAGCGCGCCGATCAGGGCTTCGCTGAGTTCTGCGCGGATGGTGCCTGCAGCTGTGGCGTCGCCGCTTGCTTTTGGACCGATCTGCCACCAGCGCTCGATCTCAATTGTTGAACCCAGCTCCGCCAACCAGCGGTCACTCACTAGTTGGGCCCTGAGGCTGGAGCGTTCGCCCACGGGCATGAGCGGATAGGCGGAGGCGATGAATTCACTGGCGGTGAGACGCAATACCGCATCACCGAGAAACTCCAGCTGCTCGTGATGAGGATTTAGACCGCTGGAAGTGTGGGTGAGGGCTTCCTGCAGCAGTGCCTTATCACTCTTTTCGAGGGGCTTGGAAGGCTGGTTTAGAGCATCCCAGAGCTGCTGCATTGGCCTCTGTTCTTGATTCATTTTCTTTGATTCGTTTGTTGCTACCTGATTGACTGCGGGAAGATTCTGCATTCCTGAAAAGTTTTAGGCTGTTGAGTTTTTAATTCAGATGTCCTTCCATTTTCATTCAATACTCTAATTTTCTAGGCTGTCTGAGCTATGGACCAATCGTTTTATTCTAATACTGAGCGAGGTGAAGATGGTTTGACTCTAAAATGGACATTGTTGTGTGATTTGTGTTAGATTGCTGTACGCGCTTGCGAAAAGCTTGGCTTTTAAAGAAGGTCAAAGTGTTGAATTATTTTTCAATTTCTATCCAATAAGCTCTGAAGCTTGCAAAGGTTATTGTTGATATTGTGATACTTGAGTACTAAAGGTGTTGACTGGTAATCGAATATTTAATCTAAGTCTGTCATTGAAATCCAGTTTGGACAATGTATTTTGACAGATTTAAGTTCAGTATTGCTGAGTTTGGCTAGATCTAGTTTGTGAATCCCAAAACATCCTTCTTTCCACCATAATTGCGAGCAAAATTTATCCATTTCCTGTTGATTTGCAACTCTGCCGTGAAGAACTTCTATGAAAAAAGCAAAAAATCCATCTTCGCCAAATTGCCAACCAGAATTGCCAAACATTTTTAGTGCAAGGATAGACATCCTGTAGTCTCTTAAGCTAAAGCCTCCACAGCCTCCATAAGTAAGAAAACCCGAAGGTCGCTTATTTCCCCATTGGCCTCCGATGTAATCAAATACCGAAAAATCCTCAAGCTTATGCGCACTTTTATTGCAAACTGAAGAATCAGTTTGAAATATCAAAATTTTCTCACACTTTTGAATATTTTCCCAGTACTCGTAGCTCATTAATAATTGATTGTATTCTTTGGTGCTTTTAATGCCAGATTCGATTTGAAATAGCTTGCAAGGCGATTCTCTTGTGCTTGCTGCAATTTTCAGAACATCGTTGATATTTTCTGTGCCACAAAAGATGTGAATTGGTACCTTTAGTTTCTTTGACAGAGACGAAATTGTTAATTTTAGTTTATGAGTTTCTTGTGGTCTTGTTTCAACAATTGATGCAGCACAGCTTGCTTTATTTGCACGACGCCATTTTGGGCTTTCCCAGATCATTTTTATATTGTGTCGATAATTGGGGTTGTAAAAGATAGCTTCTTTTTTTGGCGTAATCTCTTTTACTGCTTCTTCTATTTTTTCTCTGACTCTGCTTGCATCAATGTGTTTGTCTTCCATAAGGGCAATTATGAGTATTTGTGATCAATGTTAATGGTATGAGAGTTGTTTTCTTTGCCTGTTGACGATAGTTTGTAGCATAGTGAAGCCCTTGTAGCTCATCAATAGTCTAAATCTGCTCGTTAGCGAACTCGCTGCGGATCAAATCAGCAGCGTCATCGGTTTAAAGTTAAGGGCGCTCTATCAAGAGCATTAATGTTTGATTGTGGGCTTCTTTGATGTCTTGGAGGGGGGCTAAGGTTATTGCGACACTAGACGAGGCCGGTGCTCGGAATTGAGTCGATTTAGCCAGTTCTGGAGCGAATGTGTTCCAGAGGTCTGCACGCTTGTGGAGGGTCTAACTGCTGCTTTTGGCTTAGATGATCGAGTCACTTTCGCAGTGCATTGCCAGGCAAGCGAACAGCAAAGTTTTGTCGCCGTTTTTGGTCTCAAATTGACCTTATGTGTCTCCACTGATCGGGCGGGGATTCCTCTTTTCTTGTGAATCAGCTTGTTTCAGTTTTGCTTAGGCGGTTGACGGTTTGAATCTTTTTCAGCTCAATCAAAGATTGGGACCACCACCACCGGCGTGGGTCTGGATGACCCGACGCTTTGCGTGGTGGTTTGTGAAAGCAGGTCGTAAGCCGGGTTCTGTTCCCCCTTCATTGAAAGGGGGGTGATCATCTATCTGGGACCGTCGTCTCCGGCGGCCTCTAGCGGCTCACTCATCGGAACGGGACAAATGGCCAGTCGTCGTTCCTTGGCCTTGCTCCCGGCTGGGGTTTACCTAGCCAGCACCTCTCGATGCTGCTGGTGCGCTCTTACCGCACCCTTGCACCCTTGCCTGTGCCAGCGAACCGGCCATCGGCGGTGTGTTTCTGTGGCACTCTCCTCGCGGTCACCCGCACTGGGCGTTACCCAGCAAGCCTGGCCATTGGGGAGCCCGGACTTTCCTCAACCTGATCTCAGCACTGGGCTGGAATTCGGTTGCGATCACCTCTCCTGCTTTCAAACCCCATAATGACCTTTGAAGGGGTTGTAGCTCAGCTGGATAGAGCGACGGTTTCCTAAACCGTAGGTCGTGGGTTCGAGTCCCGCCAGCCCCGTGATTCAGTCCTGCTATGCGGGTCTTGCGCGCGACTGAGGTGCCTTTTCTCTAGATCTTGAGTTGTTTGTTTCTCTGGTCTTCGGGCTCTGATGGCTGTTCGGGCGCTAGACCTGGGTTCGCGTAAACCTGTAGCGGTAGTTAGCACTACATTTGGTGGGGTAGCCAGGCTCGACGCCCTCGCTAGCGTTGTAGTAGTGAATCCGGCTCCATGACCCAGCTTCACGATTTACGGCTTCAGCTTTTGGTGCAACAGGAAAGCGAGCGCATTGCAGACTCGCAGCCCACTGAGCTGGATCTCTCTGTGGTTCAGGCGCGTTGCCTCTGTTGGTTGGCACTGCTGGCTGAAGCCCACGACGATCAAGCCAGTGATGCAGAGCGTCGCGGCGATACGGAGCAAGCCATGGGTTGGTTTGCAGATTCCATGCGCTTAAGAGATGTCATCCAAGTGGTGACCTCGATCGAAATCCCTTTGCCAGGTCTCGCTGAAGGAGACGCTGACAACCGTTTTGATGGAGGTGGGGATCACGACGGTGGGTTTTCATCTGAGCCTCCGCTTGCAGCTTGATCAGATGTCATGATGGTTCTCGAGCTTCGGGTTCCTAGTGCCAGAAGAACCCTGCCAATGTCCTGACTGTCAACGCTTCTATAGGGAGCACGACAGGCTGATCCGCGAAAACCCCACGCTCCGTCAGCAGCAGGAATTGAGCTGGGCAGCTCTTCAAGCTTTTCGCACACTTTCAGGCCGGGTGCTTGAGGATCTACAGAAGCAGCATGGTCCTCGATCCAGCGATGGCCAGGTGCATGCCACTCCAGTGGGTAGTGCCGATGAGCCCACCGATGCTCGTCAGCAGGCGATGGCTGATATGGAGAACATCAACGCGCATCTTTTCTCGATTGAGGCATTGATGGAACGTATTTTTGATGTCCGCGTTCCTGAGGATATTGAGCAGAAATTTCGTGAATTGGCGGGCGAGCTTGCGCCTGATCCACTCAATGCTGACCGGCTGCGGTTAAATCGGCTTCTCCACCAAACTCCAGATCTACCAGATCACAACTGAGAATCTGAATAAGACGAATCTGAACACGACATTTTTGAAGGCCCTGGTTAACTGCCAGGGCCTTGTTGTTATGAGAGACCTCAGCGGATGTCGCAGGTGATCTCCACAGGCATCGGCTCCACGTTCCAGATTTCCCGGCAGTAATCGCGGATGGAGCGATCAGAGGAGAAGAAACCAGTGCGAGCCACGTTCAGCACACTCATCCGGTTCCAGTGCATGCGATCGGTCCAGGCGCGGCTGACTGCATCCTGGGCTCTCAGATAGGCCGCGAAGTCGGCCATCACGAAGAAAGGATCGTTGCCGGTGAGATTGTCAAGCAGCGGTCTGAACAGTTCGCCGTCGCCATTGCTGAAGTGACCCATTTCAATCAGCCGGATCGCTTCCGCCAGCTCCGGAATCGCTCTGACCACCTCGCGAGGGCGGTAACCGCTCTTCTTAAGCGCAGCGATCTCTTCCACTGTCTTGCCGAACAGGAAAAAGTTCTCTGAACCCACACGATCGCGGATCTCCACATTGGCCCCATCGAGGGTGCCGATGGTGAGCGCCCCGTTCATGGCGAATTTCATGTTGCCAGTGCCGGAGGCTTCCTTGCCAGCTGTGGAGATCTGCTCGGAGAGATCAGAGGCTGGATAGACCTGCTCACCCAGCTTCACGTTGTAGTCCGGCAGGAAGACCACACGCAGGCGACCGTCCATATCGGGATCGGCGTTGATCGTTTCGGCGATGCCGTTGATGAAGCGAATGATCAGCTTGGCCATGTAGTAACCAGGCGCTGCTTTGCCACCGAAGATCACTGTGCGTGGAGCCAATCCGTCGGCCTGACCGTTCTTGATGCGCAGATACTGGGTAATGATCTGCAGCGCATTGAGGTGTTGGCGCTTGTATTCGTGGATGCGCTTCACCTGCACATCAAACAGGCTGGAGGGGTCCACCAGAACGCCTGTGTTGCGGTGGATGTAGCTGGAGAGCTTGCGCTTCACCGAGAGCTTGGTGTTGCCCCATTGTTCGAGGAATCCATGATCGTGCTGACGTTCTTCCAGGTTGCGCAGCCGATCCATGTCGGTGACCCACTTTGGTCCAACATGCTGATCGAGTAGTGCCGAGAGCTCGGGGTTGGAGAGGGCCACCCAGCGACGGGGCGTGACGCCATTTGTCACGTTCGTGAATTTTTCGGGCCACAGCGCCGCGAATTCCGGCATCAGCTGCTGTTTGACCAGGTCGGAATGCAGGGCAGCAACGCCATTCACATGATGTGCGCCGATGGTGGCCAAGTGGGCCATGCGTACAGCTTTGCCACCATCCTCATCAATGATCGAAAGCTTGCGCTGGATGGCGTCATTGCCTGGATAGCGCAGGCGCACCTGCTGCAGGAAGCGACGGTTGATCTCGTAGATCAGCTCGAGGTGGCGTGGCAGCAGGCTGCTGAACAGGTCTAGATCCCACTTCTCCAGCGCTTCAGGCAGGAGGGTGTGGTTGGTGTAGGCCACTGAGCGGCTTGTGATGTCCCAGGCTTTGTCCCACTCCAGGTGGCGGTCGTCGATCAGCAGACGCATCAGCTCTGCCACGGCGATGGCGGGGTGTGTGTCGTTCAGCTGAACAGTCCAGTGCAGGGGAAAGTCCTCCACTGGCAAACCGCGGCTGTCGAGGCTGCGCAGCATGTCCTGCAGGGAGCAGGACACAAAGAAGTGCTGCTGTTTCAGGCGTAGGCGACGTCCCTCATCGGTGCCGTCGTTGGGATACAGCACCTTGGAGAGGGTTTCGCTGCCCACCTTTTCCTCCACGGCGCCGTAGTAATCGCCGATGTTGAAGGCATAGAAATCGAAGCTTTCGGTGGCATCGGCTCGCCACAGACGCAGGCGATCGCAGGTATTCACGCGGTAGCCCAGTACCGGCACATCGTGAGGCACGCCGATCGCATGTTCCGAGGGGATCCAACGGGAGCGGTAGTTGCCCTTGTCGTCGATGTAGCTCTCCGTACGGCCGCCGAAGCCCACGAAGCAGGCTTCATCGGGTTGGGGCAGCTCCCAAGGCCATCCACCCTTTAGCCACTTATCGGTGACCTCCACCTGCCAACCATCGCGGATCAGTTGGTCGAAGATGCCGAACTCGTAGCGAATGCCATAGCCGGTGGCAGGAATTTCAAGGCTGGCAAGCGATTCCATGTAGCAGGCTGCAAGACGGCCGAGCCCGCCGTTGCCCAGACCGGGTTCTTCTTCGACTTCAAGAATCGGCTGCAGCGATTCGATCCCGAAGCGTTTGAGCGCCTCTTCCGCTTCCTTTTGGATGCCCAGGTTGAGCAAATTGTTGGCCAGCTGTGGACCGATCAGAAACTCAGCCGAGAGATAGGCCACGGTTTTCTGGGGTCTGGCGCGGATCGCTTCCTTGCTGGCCAGAAAGCGCGTCATCAATCGATCGCGCACTGCGTAGCTCAGCGCCATGTAGAGGTCATGGGGGCTAGCTGATGGTGCGAGTTTGCCGAGCGTGAAGAACAGGTGCTCGGTCATTCCATCGAAAACGGAATCGGCATCGAGCCCAGCTCGTTCCGGATCCACGGAACATCCCGGAGTCGGTAATCGCAGGTCGAGGGGCTCGGAGGTGCTCATCGCTTCTCGGGAGATCACTTGAGGGTGGCTCGGATCGCACCCGTAATGCAGGAAATTCAGGGTTTCCAGTCAGACCGTTTATATGTTTCGGCGGAAGTTTGCCGACCGTTGGCGCTATGCAGCTGCACTCTCAGGATCAGTTCGGGGCGTGATGCTCCCGCTGAAGCGTCAGCTTGAGCATTGCGGAAACCCGTTTAGGGATAAGGTCCCACCGAGAGGAATCAACATTTCTGATGCTCGCTGCTGCGATGCCGCCTTTACTCACGCCGTTGTTGGCTGAGATTTCGCCTCATGATCTGGAGATGGCGGAAACCCTGATCGGGGTGGCCCGATTTGTGCTGATCTTCGTTGCGGCACGCGTCCTTGCCGAAGTGTTGGTGCGTTTGCAGTTGCCCACGATCCTTGGTGAGCTGCTGGCCGGTGTGCTGATTGGTGCTTCAGGACTGCATCTGCTGGTGCCGCCAGAAACCCAGGTGGAGCTCAGTCAAGGGTTGGTGGGTTTGGTCAGCGGGCTAGTCAATGTCCCCCCGGAAGTGGTTCCGGAGATTTACAGCGAGAGTTTTCCCTCGCTTGAGTCGGTGGCTGAGCTAGGTCTCTATGCCCTGTTGTTTCTCACAGGCTTGGAAAGTGAGCTGGAGGAACTGATTGCTGTCGGCGCACAGGCCTTCACTGTTGCTGTCGCTGGTGTGGTGCTGCCCTTTGCTTGTGGCACCTGGGGTCTGATGGCGATTTTTCATGTGGATGCGATTCCGGCGATTTTTGCCGGTGCTTCCATGACGGCCACCAGCATCGGCATTACCGCCAGCGTGTTTGGTGAGCTGGGATACCTCAAAACTCGTGAAGGTCAGATTGTGATCGGCGCTGCAGTTCTCGATGACATCCTCGGCATCGTAATTCTGGCCATCGTGGTGGCCTTGGCTGGCGGGGGCTCCCTGGAGATCGGCCCGATCGTGAAGCTGGTCGCTGCTGCTGCCGTGTTCGTTGTGGCGGCTATTGGCCTTAGCCGTACGGCGGCGCCCGCCTTTGACTGGTTGATCGACAAGCTGAAGGCCCCTGGGGAAGTGCTGGTGGCCTCCTTTGTGATCTTGGCCATCAGTTGTTTCGCGGCGACGGCGATCGGTTTGGAGGCTGCTCTGGGCGCCTTCGCTGCCGGTCTGATTCTCAGCAGCTCCAAGCACAACCGTGCCATTCAGGAGGCGGTTCTGCCGATCGTGACGCTCTTCGCCACTGTGTTTTTCGTGCTGGTCGGCGCGGGGATGGATCTCTCTGTGATCAATCCATCCGATCCCTCCAGCAAGACGGCGCTGATCGTTGCAGGCTTTCTGCTGGTGGTGTCGATCATCGGCAAGATTGCCTCAGGCTGGGCCTTTGTTAGCAAGCAACCCACCCGGCGCTTGGTTGTGGGCCTGGGGATGATGCCCCGCGGTGAAGTCGGCCTGATTTTCTTGGGTCTTGGCACCAGCGCCAAGCTGCTGTCTCCGTCTCTCGAGGCTGCCATCCTGTTGATGGTGATCGGCACAACCTTCCTCGCTCCTGTGCTTCTGCGTCTGGTGATCGGCGACGACAAGCCAGATGATGACGACAAGGTTGATGACGAGGTGGCCGCAGATCCTGTGGGTCTGCTCTGAGCCTCAGTCCTTCCGCGCCAGGGACAGAAACAGACTCCAGCCAATAGTTATTAGCGCCAAGCTTGATGCCCAGCCCGGACCCAGAGCCCAACCCAGCAGCAGTTGAATCACCACGCCAACGGTGAGGGCCAGCAGCAAGCTGCTGATCACCAACGCGGCCTGACGCCATGGGGCGCTGAGGGGACCGCTTTCGAGGCTCGCTTCAAAGCGGCTGAGTGGTGCACTCAGTGGCAGATAGACGGCAATGGCCCAGAACAGGCCACCGCTGAGTGTGCTGCTTTGAAGAAGCAAGCCTGTGGTCTGATCGAGCATCGCGGCGATATCGGCCTGGCAGGTCGATGGCGAAAAAGGATGCTTAGCATCGCCACCTCAAGCAAAGGACGTGGTGAGCGAGGTTCAGCAGCCCTGGTGGCAGTTCCAAGGTCATGCCGTGCATGGTCTCTGTGTTGGGCCTGATCCAGAGTCGGGTCATCTCGAGCGGCCTGCTGTGTTGCTTGTGCATGGTTTTGGGGCTTCCACCGATCACTGGCGCCACAACATCCCAGTGCTGGCAAGCACTCATGAGGTTCATGCCATCGATCTGCTCGGTTTTGGTCGCAGTGCCAAGCCTGAAGGTCTGGCCTATGGCGGTGCTCTCTGGCGTGATCAGTTGGTGGCCTACGTGCGTGAACGCATTGGCCGGCCCACGGTGATCGCAGGCAATTCACTGGGTGGATTCGCTGCTCTTGCCGCTGGGGCTGAGTTAGGGGATGAAGCGGCCGGCGTTGTCTTGCTGAACGCGGCTGGCCCTTTCAGCGATGAGCAGTCGGCGAAAACCAAAGGCTGGTGGCCGAATGCACGGCGCTCGATCAGCACAGCATTGCTGAAGAATCCTGTCCTCCAGAGGTTGTTGTTTGAGAACCTCAGGCGACCCGCCACTATTCGCCGCACCCTCAATCAGGTGTACATCGATAAGACCAACGTTGATGACTGGTTGGTCGAGTCCATTCGCCGCCCCTCTCTTGATGCCGGTGCTTTCGGAGTGTTCCGCACGGTGTTCGATATCCCCCGCGGACAGCCGTTGGATGAGTTGTTCGCTTGTCTGAAGTCGCCCTTGCTGTTGCTCTGGGGCATCTGCGATCCATGGATCAATGCTGCAGGTCGTCGGGCCAGCTTCCAGCGCCATGCGCCTGCGGCCACCACTGAGGTGGTGCTTGAAGCCGGGCACTGTCCGCATGATGAGGTTCCGGATCAGGTGAATGCGGCATTGCTGGAGTGGTTGTCGACTCTTGCTGGTGAAAACAAGCAGGATCTGCAGCCTTCCCGGTAGTTTCTGGCCAATCTTGGGTGTCCCGGTCCTGTGGCCATGACCTTTCGCCAACAGTCCGCTCCCTATGCCCACTGGGAGTATGTGCATCCCAGCAGTGGCGATCGCCTGCGTGTGGTGCCCGAGCGTGGTGGCCTGGTCACGGAATGGCTGTGCAACGGCTGCGAAATGCTCTATTTCGATCGGGACCGCTACGCCGATCCAGCAAAGAGCATCAGAGGTGGCATTCCGGTGTTGTTTCCGATCTGTGGCAATCTGCCGAATGATTCTTTGCCGCTTGCCAGTGGTGATTTCACCCTCAAGCAGCACGGATTTGCTCGTGACCTGCCCTGGCAGATTGCGTTGTTGGCTGATCAGAGTGGTGTGATGCTCAGCCTCGAGGACTGTGCTGACACCTGGAAGGCCTACCCCTTTGGTTTCAGAATCCAGATGGAGATCAGGCCGCTCAGTGCTGCGCTTGAGATCACCATCACGGTCAGCAACACCTCCGAGTCTGAAAGCGAGCCGATGCCCTTCAGCTTCGGGCTTCACCCCTATTTCAAGGTGACTGATCTCTCCTGCATCGATTTAGAAGGTCTGCCTGGCCGTTGTTTCAATCATTTGGAGATGGCTGAAGCTGAGACTGCCGTCCAATTGAGTCGCCTGGCTGAGGGGGTCGACTTCCTCGCGCACGCCGCCGGAGCGGTGACGCTGATGGATGAGCAAGCAGGCACCCGGTTGCAGCTTCATCATCACGAGCCCATGGATCTCACGGTGGTTTGGACCGAGCCTCCTCGAGCCATGGTCTGCCTTGAGCCCTGGACAGGCCCGCGGCAGGCTCTGATCAGCGGTGATCGAAGGCTGCAGCTTGGCGTTGGCGAGAGCACCACGCTGTCCTGCCGCTACAGCGTCAGCTGAAGCATGCTCATGTACAGGAACAGGCTTTGGCAAAGTCCAGTGGCGAGTTGCAAAACGCTGTCGTGAGCGTTGCCGAAGCTGCAGTGGCTGAGGTTGCCAGGAAGATTGTGGTGATCGACGACGATCCCACCGGATCCCAAACGGTGCATAGCTGTCCCTTGCTGCTGCGCTGGGATGTACAGACCATGCGTCAGGGACTGCGTCACCCTTCTCCGCTGCTGTTCGTGTTGGCGAACACCCGTGCTCTGTTGCCGGAGGCCGCGGCTGCACGCAATCGTGAGATCGTTGCCTCGCTTGAGCAAGCTCTTGCAGCGGAGGGGATCAATGACCAGCAGTTGCTGCTGGTCAGCAGGGGGGACTCCACCTTGCGTGGTCATGGGGTGCTTGAGCCCGCTGTGTTGGCGGCGGAGCTTGGTCATCGCTTCAGTGCAGTCCACGCCACGCTGCATGTGCCTGCATTTCTGCCCGGTGGACGCACCACCGTGGACGGGGTGCACCTGCTCCATGGTCAACCGGTCCATACGACCCCCTTCGCACGCGACCGCAGCTTTGGTTTCAGCACCAGTTGTCTCGATGCCTGGCTGGAGGAAAAGAGTGGCGGCGCTATTGCAGCTGCTTCTGTGCTGCGCTTGCAAGGGCAGCAGCTCGACCGCGCTGCTGCTCAAAGGAAGGGCGAACCCTGCGCTGATTGGTCGAACGGTTTCACAGCACTGGTGAGCTGGCTGGAGGCGCTGGATGGCAATTGTTCAGTGGTTGTGGATGCCGAGAGACAAGAGCAACTAGATGCACTTGGGGCGGCAGTGCACCACTTGCAGGGCAGGCGCAGATTCCTGTTTCGCTCAGCTGCCAGCCTGATTAATGGGCTGGTAAATGGGGGCAGACAGCCCCTCGGTCCGCAGCCTCTCAAGGTTGATGATCTGGTCAAGCTGCGTCGTTGTGATTCAGGGGGCACGTTGCTTCCGGGACTCGTCGTGGTGGGCTCCCATGTGCCTCTGGCAGACCAGCAGCTGGAGGTTTTGCTGAACGAATCAGGGACCACTGGCCTTGAGCTGCCGGTGGCCCGGATTGCCAGGGTGCTTGATGGGAGTACCCCAGATTTGTTGTTGGCTGATCTGGAGCTGGAATGGCTGGACTGGATTCGGTTGGTTTTGGATCGGCAACAAACACCTGTGCTCTACACCAGTCGTGGGGAGTTGCAGTTCGGTGAGGGGCCGGCCGCCGACCGTCGTCGTTTGCGTTTTGGCATGGCTCTTGCTCAGCTCACAGCACGGTTGGTGGCAGCGCTCGTGCCACAGCTGGGCTATCTGATCAGCAAAGGGGGGATCACCACCGGCAGCGTGCTGGCTGATGGGCTGGGCCTGGGGACTGTGCTGCTGGAGGGCCAGCTGATGCCGGGGCTCTCGATGGTGCGGCCCATGCCTGAAGACGGCAACGCTGATGTGAGTGGTCTGCCTGTGATCACATTCCCCGGCAATCTTGGTAATGGCCAAACACTCGCTCAAGCCTGGAGAATGATGGAACAACTTAAAGCTAGATAATGCTGCTTATTCAGCACCCCCAAGATTGAGGGGTTTGAATGTATGAACGGTCAAGTTTGTGAACTGAATCGCAGCCCAGTAATTTCATCGTCCTGATGATGTCCGTTTTCAAGATTTCGATAGCACGAGCAACGCCAGGACCACCTCCAGCAGCAAGCCCATAGGCATAAGCTCTGCCAATCAAAACTCCTTTCGCTCCTAAGCAATAAGCTTTCACAACGTCACTACCTCGTCGGATTCCACCATCCATCAAGACATCGATCTCCCCGTTTACGGCCTTGACGATTTCAGGAAGAACACGAATCGTTGGTGCAACACTGTCTAATTGCCGAGCACCATGATTGGACACAACCACTGCGTCGACTCCAAGGTCGACTGCTTTACGAGCATCTTCACCAATATGAACTCCTTTGATGATTAATTTTCCTCCCCAGGCTTCGCGTATCCATTTGAGATCATCCCAGGTGACAACAGATTGCTCCAGTGCTGGTCCAATTTCGGTGTATCCCATCGGTCCATTCTCAAGGACCACATTGGGGAAATTCATTAACCCTCCATCTCCAAACCATTGACTTAACCAGCAAGGCTTTGCCAGCATTTGTGGGAGAAATGGCAACATCGTCAGAGGATTCTGAGACAGCAGTTCTTTGGTTCCGTTGCGAACATCGAGTTCACGTAAGCCGGAGACCGGTGTATCGATCGTGAGTACGATCGCTGAAAATCCAGCTGATTTTGCGCGTTCAATTGTTTTTAGAGCAACGTCTCGGCCTCCAAGTAGGTAAAGCTGATACCAGGCTGGACATTCAGTGGCTTGTTTCACATCTTCCAGTCGGCATCCTGAAAGCGTCGAGAGGGTATATCCAGTACCTGCTTTACCTGCTTCTCTTGCAGCAACAACTTCTCCTTGAGGGTAAAACATTCTGCTGCTGCCGACAGGACCAAGCAGGAATGGCAAGTTGAAATTCTGCCCCAGTACTGAAATCTTTAATTCAACCTCAGGGGTCGCAACAGCACATCGGGGCCTGAACAGGATTTCATTGTAGGCACTGCAATTCTGTGCCAAGGTCTGTTCTCTGTCGGCACCACTGTCGATGTAGCCAAAAACCATTTTTGGCAAACGTTTCTTGGCAAGATCGCGGAGGTCCGAGACATTGACCACTCGTGGGGCGGAAACGTTTTGATTCATCCCAGGCAGTGGATAACATTAAGTCTGGTAATTTTACCCCTTAATGACGAATCAGAGATTTTCTGATGAAGTTCTGCATATTTGCTTTTTTCTCGAATTAGCCTGGGGTAGAGCGTTGCTGGTAGTTTCTTGACTTTGACATTTTGCCAATTCCGGGATTGAAGCTGTTGGTAGGATCTATTTTTTTATAAAAATTTGAGAGATCTGTTTCTGCTTTGTATAAGTGACCAACATTGTGTTCAGCAGGGTATTTTGCGCCTGATTGATCGAGGAGATCTAAAATTTGCTTTTTTAGTTTTCCTGCATCGACTCCTTTCTTGACGACAAAGTCCCAGTGAAAGACCATGCAGAGGAAATGTGCCATTTGGAAGGATTCGGCCATTTGTGAGAGAATCTCTTCAGGCAGAATCTCGTGCCACGTTTCGCAGTTTCGAGGCAAGGCAACATCAAGTGGTAGCAATTCCCCAGAATCTTCTTTGTTTAAGATCTGGTAGCGAGCTGGCGCATTCCCAGCGACATAGCGGTGAAGTAAGGCTGCTTTCCCTTCGGTTTCGTTGCATTCAAAATAGGAATGATTTTCATTGGTTCGCCATCTATTTTCGAGAAACTTTTGGGTCTCTTTAATTGACTGGTCGCTTGTAAGAAGAATCATATGATGTTCGTATTGGTTGCGAAATGCTCTCATTTTGGGTGGCAGGTGATCGGGCGTCAGCCGGGAGATGCATTGCAGTGTTCTGTCAGAAAAGTGTTCCTGAAATAGTGCTGTTGGCCATTGGGACACGATTCGATCAACGTTTCGCTTGATTCCGAATAGCTTCGGAATAAATCCAGTGCCGAAATATTTAATTGCTAGATAGGCATCCTTGCAATAAAGATCAGCACCATCGAAATAGCTGCGATGAAGATATTCGCCCATATCTGGCAGGACTTTGAAGTTGGTAAGGATCTGTTTGCGTAGTTCGGTTAGGTCTTCAGGTTTATTGGTACCCAGGTAAAAAACTTTCTCTTTCTTGGGTTTTGGAAAAGTGTCGAGGCGTACCGCAAAGACCGCCAGTTTTCCTGCACAACCACTGGCTTCGCGCAAGCGTCTTTTGTCAGCATTAAAGCGTGCTGGGATGGGAGATGTGATCTCTCGCACGCGTTCTTGGTAGTCGTGGTCAGAGGCCAGTCGCTCAGATTCTGCTAAGTCTTCTGTGTTGAAATCAGCTTGTTGCAGAGTGGTCAGTATCTCTTCAGGGCATGCACCAAGTTCGATACCGAGATGATTCACGAGCTCCAGTATTCCGTCTTGATTGACACGTGCAAAGAGTGAATATTCGGTGTAAGCAGGACCACGGTTGACAAGATTTCCGCCCGAGTTATTGCAGATTCCTCCGACGACGGATGCGCCAATGCAGGATGAACCAATCACAGAGTGAGGTCCTCTGCCCAGTGGTGAGAGCTTTTCTTCTAGTTGATATAAACTTGAGCCAGCAAAGGCAATAACCTGAGCTCCGCCTTTTAGTAAAATTAAGCGATTCAGATTTAATGTATTGATGATGACGATATCCCTTTCGTAGTCGTCTCCGTCGGGAGTCGATCCACCGGTTAGGCCAGTATTTGCGGCCTGAAGAATGATGATTTTGTCGAGCTTGACGCAAAGTTCCAGGGTTTGCCAAAGCTGCATTAGATCTCTTGGGATCACGACTGCAGAGGCTGCACCTTGGCCCACACGGATGCCCGTTCTATAGGGTTTCGTTTGCTCGGGGCTGGTTAGAACCTGCTGTTCCCCAACGATTCTAATAAGGCCATCACGCAGCTCTTCTAAGCGGTCATGTCTCATTTTTTGCAGGACTCGTGTTGCAGCTTCACCCCGTCATTGATCATCGTTTGTGACGTAGGGCTTCTGCTGCGATCAGAAGTGTTGAATGACCGCATCAGCAAAACCACTGCAGCTCACAGGTTCGACCGGCGGGTCCATGAGTCGGGCCAGGTCATAGGTCACTTGCTGGTCAGCGATGGCTGCACTGAGGCCTTTGGTGATCAGATCGGCGGCCTCTTGCCATCCAAGAAACTCCAGCATCATCACTCCACTCAGGATGACTGAGCCAGGGTTGATGCGGTCGAGGCCGGCATGTTTTGGTGCAGTTCCATGTGTTGCCTCGAAGATTGCTGCTGTTTCACCGATGTTTGCGCCCGGGGCCATCCCCAGGCCACCAACCATTGCGGCGGCTGCATCGGAGATGTAATCACCATTGAGATTGAGGGTGGCCAGGATCGAATATTCCTGAGGACGTGTCTGGATCTGCTGGAAGATGCTGTCGGCGATGCGGTCATCGACCATCACCATCTGCTTCCATTTGCCACCTCCATGACTCGGCCCGATTGTGTCGATCACGCTCTGAACTTCTGAGTCGATTTCAACCTTCTTTTCGGGTGTGAGGCTGTCGTAGCCGGGCTCGATCATGCGCGCGTTGGATTGCGCACTTAAACCAGGATTTTCATCCAGGTTTCCGAGGATCCAGCTTTCCCGCTCAGTGATGCAAACGTTGCGAAATTCGGTCGTTGCGAGCTCATAACCCCAGTCGCGGAATGCACCTTCGGTGAACTTCATGATGTTGCCCTTGTGCACCAGGGTGACGTGGCGTTTGTCGCCTTCCAGGCGCAGGGCGTGTTGAATCGCTTTGCGGATGTGACGTTGGCTGCCGTGCTTGCTGACCGGCTTGATTCCGATGCCTGAGCCTTCAGGGATCTGGCGCTTGCCGAGTTTGCCATTGGCAGGAATCACCACTTCATTCAGGTGCTTGCGAAGCTCCTGCCCCACAACGTCATCGGCCTCCCACTCCACACCCATGTAGATGTCTTCCGTATTTTCCCGATAGACGATCACATCGAGATCCTGCGGGCGCTTATGTGGACTTGGTGTGCCCTCGTAGTAACGACAGGGACGCACGCAGGAGTACAGGTCAAAGATTTGGCGGAGCGCCACATTCAGTGAACGGATGCCTCCACCAACAGGGGTGGTGAGGGGGCCTTTGATGGCAACGCCATAGGTGCGGATTGCTTCGAGAGTGTCTTCAGGTAGGTACTGGTAAGTGCCGTAGCGATCACAGGCCTCATCACCGGCGTAGACCTTGAACCATTCGATTGTTTTGGTGCCGGTGTAGGCCTTGGCTACGGCAGCATCCAGGACTTTCTGCGTCGCTGGCCAGATGTCAACGCCCGTTCCATCTCCACGGATGAAGGGAATGATCGGGTTGTCGGCCACCACGGGTTGTCCGTTCTCGAAGCGAATCGGCGTTCCCTTTGTGGGGGCTGTGAGCTTCTCGAACTGAGCCATGGCTGGGTTGCCGCCGGGCGACATCACGTTGTCGCGAGCCTATGACTTGAAGGGTGATCCCTACAGTCATTTGCGATTCGACCTCCATCCCATGCCGAAGTCAGAGGGTGTCTGGGTCGTCGCGGCCTGTTTCAACGAACAGGAGGTGATCACTCGTTTTGTTGAGCGTGTGTTGGCAGTGCCTGGTGTAGATCAGCTTGTGCTGATTGACGATGGATCGTCCGACGCAACCGTTGAACGCATCCGCGCCTGGATTCAGGATCATGCATGCTCCCCAGTGACGTTGCTGGAACTCACCCGCAATTTCGGCAAGGAAGCAGCGATGCTGGCTGGCCTGGACCATGTCAACGGTCGTTGCGGCGCAGCCGTGTTGATTGACTCTGACCTGCAGCACCCCCCTGAGCTGATTGAAGAGATGGTCCGCCAATGGCGGGCAGGCGCTGAGGTGGTTACGGCTGTACGTGATGACCAGGATCAGGAATCTCGCCTGAAGGTCGCCAGCGCGCACTGGTTCTATCGGGTGTTCAACAAAGTGGTCGATTCGATTGAGCTCCAGGAGGGAGCCGGTGATTACCGCCTGCTGGATGCGGCTGTTCTTGATGCAGTCACCCAGTTGCGCGAGTCCAGTCGTTTCTCCAAAGGCCTTCTTCCCTGGACGGGCTATTCGAGCGTCGAGCTGCCTTACCAGCGGGTTAGCCGGCAGGGAGGGCAGACCTCCTGGAGTCCGCTCAAGTTGTTTGGCTATGCGTTCGATGGAATTTTTTCGTTCTCAGTTCTGCCACTCAAAATGTGGACAGGAATTGGTGTTTTGGTCTCTTCCCTCAGCCTGTTGTATGCCTTGGTGATCATCCTGCGTACGGCTCTGTTTGGTGTGGATGTCGAGGGTTATGCCTCCTTGATGGTGGCGGTGCTGTTCATCGGAGGAATTCAGCTGATCGGCATTGGGGTGCTTGGTGAATATGTCGGTCGCATTTATGTGGAGGCGAAGTCACGGCCCCACTACTTCATACGCCGGGTTCACAAGTCCTGAAGAGCGCGCCATTCGCGCTGTCGCCAGCTTGAAGCGGCGAATGTCTGGGATACGGAGAATCCTGCTTTCACCAGATCGAGCTTGAGTGGCGCACCGGGGTGGGCCAGCAGCAGCGGCGGGGTGGCTCCAGGTTGTGGTTGCACGCTGCTGAGCTCCCTCAAGGCAGCGAGGATTGGAGCGCCTGCCATCTGGCCGGTGAACAGCACGCCGGCGAAGCTCTGATTGCTGGCAAGTCCGCAGCGCTGGATCGCGGGACGAGCTCTGCGGCTCAGCAGTTGCAGCACCAGCCACTTCAATAGTCCGAAGTGACGGATGGCTGCCCTCCAATAACGCAAGGGCAGACCAGTGGGCAGCGGTTCCTCGGTCAGGCGCATCCAGGTGATGCCGTTGTCGCCAGCTCTCTCCAGAGCAGCCCTCAGCACAATCGGCACCAAGTGAATGTGTTGATGGCCATCCAGATGAATGGGTTCATCACCGCAGAAGCCGCGGAAGCGTTTGATCTGGGCGTCTAATTCCAGGCCCAGTTGGTCTTCGATTCGGCGGCGGGTGGGATGTCGGCGCGGTAGCAGCGACAGCAACAACCACTGTCCGAACGACCGCTTCAGATAACCGTGTGAATTCACAAGGTCAGGCACCAAACCTGGGTCGGCGCTCGACGGTCCTTCGGTGAGACAGAGGTGCAGACAGATCTGCAGCTGAGGATGGGTCTGCTTCAGCTTCTGCCAAGCGTGAAAGCCGTCGGCTGCCACAGGGCCATTGACCAGCAGGCTGCTGCTGTCCAGCCTTCCTTGACTGGCGAGTTCGAGAATAGCCTGGTTGGTGGCAGGGCTGAGTCCGAGGTCATCGGCATGGCGTCGTGGGGTGACGCGGCAATCCTTCCGCCGCTGGCTGAACTGTGCAGCCCTGGACCAGATCAGGGCATTCAGTGCTGTGGGGGTGAACACCATGACGAAGACACGTACTGGCTCGCCTAGCGCGTTGGGTAGGGCGAGAGGCAAGACGCCGCTCACCGTGAGATTGACCACGTATTGAATGACCAGCCAGCGTCGAGCAAAGCTTTTGCCACCGGTTTCCGGGCGGAAGGTGAATCGTGCGTGTCCCAGATAGCCGGCAAGTGATGCGGCAAGAAAGGCCAGGGGATTCGCCAGCCACAGGGGCATGAACAGGCCCAGCCCCAACAACACCAGGGCATGCACAGCTGCGGCCACCACCCCCACCAGTCCGTAGAGGCTGAGTCGGGAGCTGAGATTGCTAGCAATCATGGACGCAACCGTAACGGCCGCTGGCGCTTCGGGCCGGCAACCTTCAACCTGTGGTCATCGACGATGAACTGGTGAACGCAGGAGAAGCGGTTGACAGCGTGCAGCTCGCTCAGGCTTTGGCTTCGGCGGTGACCCTGGTGAGAGATCGCTTCCCGGCCGCCAGCGTCAATCTCAATCCCTGGCGCGATGATCCCCAGACGCGCCGCTGGCAAGAGGATCAGACCCTGGATCTGGCCTTTCACTTCCCCGGTTGGAGTCCTCGTTTGGAGTGCCGAAGTCTTTTGTTGCAGTTACGGCTGCAGAAGGCTGATGCGGCTGAATCTCCCGCCGCCCCGGATCTGCTTGGGGTCTTGATGCGCGGTATGACCTACGACGGTGAACGCTGGCGTTTGGTGACCGTGGGCGATTGGCAGCCTGAGGGTTCGCACCTGCCTCAGCCTGAGCAGGTTCAGCAGCTGCGTGGAATCTGTCGTGACTTGTTTGATTTGTTCGCCAATCCGGCAGCGACGGGCACAGCGGCGTAACCCTTCGCAACCCTTCGGTCTCTCAAACGAAGATCGATTTTATGGTTGCTTACACCGATCAAATGTCCATCCCATGTCCGTAGCTCTGGCTGCTCAGCTCCGTGAAGGCACCAAGAAAGCTCACACGATGGCCGAGAACACCGGTTTCGTTAGCTGCTTCCTTAAGGGTGTTGTCGATAAATCCAGCTATCGCAAGCTCGTTGCCGACCTCTACTTTGTTTACTCCGCCATGGAGGAAGAAGTGGGTCAACTCAAAGACCACCCTGTGGTGGGCCCGGTGGGGATGGAGCAGTTGAACCGACGTGAGTCGCTTGAGAAGGATCTTGTCTATTACTTCGGTGAAAACTGGAACGATGAGATCCAGCCCTCGCCTTCTGCAGTGGCTTATGTCGAGCGGATTCGTGAAGTGGCGAAGGAGTCACCCGAACTGCTTGTTGGTCATCACTACACCCGTTATATGGGTGACCTCTCCGGTGGTCAGATCCTGAAGAACATCGCTCAGAAAGCGATGAACATGGATGGAGATGACGGTCTGCGTTTCTACGTGTTCGATGAAATCGCTGACGAGAAGGCCTTCAAAACGACCTATCGCGCCACGATGGATGAGCTTCCGATCGATCAGGACACCGCTGATCGCATCGTTGAGGAAGCGAACAACGCTTTTCACATGAACATGCACATGTTCAAAGAGCTTGAAGGAAATCTGGTGGCGGCCATCGGCAAGGTGCTCTTTGGTTTCCTGACTCGCCGTCAGCGCAGTGGCAGCACAGAAACCGCCGCTGCTTGATGTCATCGACTGAGCCTTCGCTTGGGGGGTTCAACTCCATTCGGGTTCTGGTGCCGGGCACCGGAACCCGTTTTCGTTGTGGTGGATTGAGTGTGGCGCTGCAGACCGCACGTCTGCTCTCCAAAATCCGTTCCACTGAGGTCGTCACTTATCAAGACCGTCAGGTTGATCATCCTTTTCTTGATGATCTTCTCCAAGTTGCGGCATCTGAAGACCGCTCGCTTTGGTTGGTGAGTTGGGGCTTTCACGTTCCTCAGCTGTTGCGTCGTCTCAAAGGACGATTCGTGGTTTATCAAGCCCATAGCACTGGCTATGGGTTTGATTTGCCGCCAGGTATTCCCGTTCTGGCGGTTAGCCGTAACACCCTTGGCTATTGGGGGGATCGTGCCCCCAGGAACCCGTTGTTTTTCTTGCCGAATGCTCTGGAACCACAGTGGCTGGAGCGCGGTGATCGTGATGGAAGAGGCGGCCCAAGAGTGATTGATGTTCTGGTGCAGCAGCGCAAGAGCAGTCATTACGTTCTCCAGCGGTTAGTTCCGGCCTTGCGTGCTCGAGGCCTTCGGGTGGAGGTGCAGGACGGCTGGGTCGACGATCTGGTGGACCTGTTCAATAGCGCCAAGGTGTACGTCTATGACTCTGCAGAGCACTGGCGTGCTGCAGGCGTGAGTGAGGGTTTCGGACTGCCCCCTCTCGAAGCAATGGCCTGCGGTTGTGTGGTGTTCAGCAGTTTTAATTCCGCTCTTGCTGACAACATGACACCTGGGGAGAGTGCTCATCAGATTGGGCAGGGCTTATTAAGTCACGATGTTGAGAGGATTGCGGCGGCTGTTGCTAACCCCAGGTCCTGGAAGCTTGAGTCTTCCCGGTTGTATGCCCTGATTGAGACCTATGGCGAGGAGGCTTTGCTAAAGCGTTGGATTATCACGCTTGCAGATCTCGACAACTTTTTTGCACTCACTGCTTCCACCTCTGAAGCACTTCTTCTGCGCTCAAGACCAACTTGGTGGCTGTGCATGCAGCGCTTTATC
Organism: Synechococcus sp. GEYO; assembly: GCF_900473955.1. NCBI lineage: Bacteria > Bacillati > Cyanobacteriota > Cyanophyceae > Synechococcales > Synechococcaceae > Synechococcus > Synechococcus sp. GEYO. The sequence goes on along the minus strand of NZ_UCNL01000013.1, from coordinate 141,845 downwards.
CGTGCGTTTATCCGTCGACTACCGATCAGTTGATGTCTTAGTGCTTGATGCTTGAGACCTTCCCCACTGAGGCGCCGTACAGAATCAATCAGGTGATGGCGTCTCCACTCCTGATGGGTTTCCTGTTTGCGGTCCAGCTGGCTTTGGCTGCTGCCGCAACGGTGGCGATCCGGAGGAGAAGACAGTTCAGCTGGTGGTTAGCCATCTGCAGTCTGCTCGGCCTCACGGCTTTGTTTTTCTCGCTTGCCTCCTGGGGTACAAGCGATATTGCCAAACTCAATTTTTATTTTGATCCCGTCAGAGAAACCGGACCTCCGCTGCAGTCTCTGCTGCCATTTGAACCTTTTTGGTGGTCACTAGCACCGTTGATTATTCAGTTGCCCTATCGAATGGCTGCGGTGCAGGGTTTGATCGTGGCGGGATTCGCCGCAGTGCCTGTGTTGCTTTCCCGTAGTTGGAATCTTCAAGTTTGGGCTGGCTGGTGGCTGCTGCTGCTCTGCACAAGCCCGATTTTGCGTGGTTTTTTTCAGAACTCGCATTCCCGTCAGGCATTTGCAACGCTGCTGGCAGTCCCGCTGTTTCTCTGGGGGATAGGAGTTGTACGGGGTAAGGCCTTATGGGTGATCGGCCCGGCCTTGTTGTCGATAGGGGTACATCTCACCGCGTTGCCAACGCTTGTACTTGCTGGGTTGCCGGCACTGAGGCTGGTGCAATGGCAAAGGCTGGCAAGGCGAAAGAGTTTCTGGTTGCTGGTGTCTGTTTTGGTTTTGATCTTGGTGGTGCTTTTGTCACCACTTTTGACGAAGCTGAACGCTTATGGAGAGGGTGGCTTTTTTAGTTCTTATCCGATCAGAACAGACGTATTTAGAGCGCAGTTTTTGCTGATCGTGACTGTCGCCATGGTCTGCCAGAAGCAGAGCCACAGCTGGCGTAACTTCCTGGACGAGCAGGAAGGTTGTTGCTTGTTGCTTTATCTAGGTTGCTACGTGACGATTCAAGCCTCTTTGTTTTGGCACTTTTTTCCACAGATCACATTTCGCTTTGGCGACACAGTTGGAATATTTCTCCTGTTGAGTTTTTTGGCTTGGCTGCGCCGCCGTCAGGCTCTGTTCATGGTGCTTCCGCTTCTGGTGTTCAGCCTGTTGGCCTGGGGCGATCGAGTTATGTGGCCTGAGGGGCTGAACTGTGGCTCGGATGATGATTTCCTCTGTATTCCAGACCGCTGGCCTTGGTCGATTGATTACGTCATCCGATGACCGCTCTATGAAATGAGAGTGCCAAAGGGTGGCCAATCGCTTTTTTGGCTGACCTTGCGCAGGGTAAAGGTGCGTTGAAGATCCCTAGATTCATGAAAAGCTTGGCTGCTGCTGGTTCTTGAAGGAATCCAAGACGCGATTCAGAACCACAGCTTTGAGTGGTCGCAGTGCCACGGTTACCCATCTTGTGGCCCTCTTTCGATGTCTGCCCAGGCGTCAATATCGTGGTTTTTGGCTGCTGATCCTCATCTCCACAGCCGTCGGTCTTGCAGACCTGGTGTTTGTGGGGTTGTTTGCCAAGCTCATTGGCTCATTCAGTGGCTCCAGCCTTGCCGACAACCTTCCTTTTGTCTTTGTTTTCGGTGGTGATGCCTTAAATCGTGGCCTTTGGATTGCTGCCATCCTGCTGGGTCTGATCTGGTTCTCTACTGCACTCAAGTTCGCCACAAAGATTGTCCAGGCGCGCGTCAGCGCAAGCATTTGGGCCGTTCTTGGTAACAGGATCTACAGCAACCTAATCCTGCAATCTTTCGATTATTTCAAAGACAGTAGTTCGATGATGCTTCTGACTCGACTCAATCGAGTTCTCAGCAAAGTATCGGATGGGGTTGTGATGCCCCTTCTCGCTATTTGTTCCAATGTTCTCTCTGCGAGCATTTTGATCACTGGAGTAGTTGTTGCTTTTGGTTGGATCGCGATTGTTGTATTTGGCCTGCTTCTCTTCTCCTATACCGTCGCGTCCATATTGATCACGCCACGGATGCGTTTTCTGACTCGTCAGCGTTTTATCTACAGCAGGCGAGTCAACGAAGTCCTGATGGAGTCCACTCGTTCAATTCGAGATATTCATCTTCATGGAGTTGAGAATTATTTTATTGACCGGTTTCGCAAGATTGGAGCTGAAGGTAAGCGTTATGATCGGTTGAGCAAAATTGTGCCGGAACTTCCGAGGTTCGTTATTGAGCCTGCTGGAGTCACGGTGTTGTTCGCTGTTGGCCTATTGCCAGCTTTAATGAGTGGTGATGGTGTATCAGCTGTTCGAGATGCTTTGCCGTCTTTAATCGGAGTTGTCTTTGCTTCTCTTAGACTTTCGGCACCAATTCAGGATATTTTCAAGGCGATCAACAAGCTGCGCGGGTCTCTACCTGATTTGGAGGATGCATTGGAGTTGTTGCACCTCGAGCCTAGTCGTCTGGTGAGTTCAGTTCAGCTGTCTTTTTCACCAGCCGGCATCATGCCCAGGCAGACAATTAAGCTCTCTGAAATCTCTTATCGGTATAGCGATACTTCAAGCTGGGCCCTTAAGGACGTCAACCTTGCAATTCCTGTGGGTGCTCGTGTTGCATTGGTTGGTTCGACCGGTGGTGGAAAGACCACTGCAGCTCATCTTCTTTTGGGTTTATTGCAGCCTTCTCAGGGGCAAGTATTGCTTGATGGAGTTGAACTTACCCAAGCAGAAGTGCAGGCTTGGCAGCTCTGTTGTGCATTCGTACCCCAGACGATCACTTTATTGGATACAAGTGTGCGAGGGAATGTAGCTTTCGGAGTTGAAGATGACTCGATTGATGAGGACCTGCTATGGGAATGCCTGGAGATGGCGCAGCTTGCAGAATTTGTGTCTGATCTGCCTTATGGAGCCTTTACTCGTATCGGCGAAGACGGAATGAGGCTTTCAGGCGGGCAACGCCAGCGATTAGCTCTCGCACGCGCCTTCTATAAGCAGGCGCGGATACTGGTACTTGATGAAGCCACCAGTGCGCTTGACAATAAAACTGAAAATGAGGTCATGGATTCACTGGAACTGATCGGTCGTCGCTGTACGACGATCGTGATTGCTCACAGGCTTTCCACCATTCGCTTTTGCGATCGGATTTATGAATTCAATCAAGGAAAAATTGTTGCCTCTGGTACCTATGAGCAATTGCAGCAACGTTCTGCCAGTTTTAGGGAGCTGGTCGATCTCCAGCGACGCTGAAGATTGTTATGGCTGATGTGGTGCTGCTGGCAACAGCTGACTGGGATCATCCCCTTTGGACGAACAAACAGCATGTTGCTGTTGCCCTGGCAGCTGAGGGAAACAGAGTCTTGTATGTCGAATCGCTTGGTTTGCGATCAGCACAGCCGACCGGGAGAGATCTAAAACGAATTTTGAAACGTCTTCGTCGAGGGCTCCGCCTTCCGAGGCTTGTCCAAAAGGGAATCTGGGTGTGCTCCCCTCTGGTGATTCCAGGTGGTTACAACAAATTGAGTCTCCTTCTTAATCGATTAAGTCTTCGGCTGGGGCTGCGTACTGCACTGTGGCGATTGCGTTTTCGCCGGCCCTGGTTATGGACCTATAACCCTCTCACAACCACTCTTCTTGATCTCAGCCCATTCGCTCGTACCGTCTATCACGCTGTTGATGCCCTGCATGAGCAGCCCTGCATGCCTAAGGAGAGGATTGAGACTGCTGAACGACGACTGTGCGCTGCGGTGGATCAGGTATTTGTGACTTCACCTGAGCTGGAGCGGCAGCTCTCGCTGTGGTCTCGTCGGATCCGCTTTGACCCCAATGTGGCCGATCAAGATCACTTCGCCCGGGCAATGACTCTGTCAATGGATGACATACCTACTGATCTTGCAGAAATTCCTGCTCCCAGGATTGGGTTTATGGGTGCAGTTAGTAGTTACAAACTTGATTTCACCCTGATTGCAGCGGTGGCTCGTGCACATCCCCAATGGCAGTTTGTGTTCATTGGGCCCACAGGAGAAGGGGAGCCCTATACCGATATCACCCTGCTTAGTGAGGAGCCAAATGTGCATTTGCTGGGCGCAAAGCCCTATGGGAAGTTGCCCGAATATTGCGCTGGCTTCGATTGCGGCTGGCTTCCGCTTCGCTTTACGCCATACACCCAGTCGATGTTTCCCATGAAGTTCTTTGAATACCTCGCTGCAGGTTTACCAGTGGTGGCGACATCGATTGATTCACTTGTTCAGTTTTCCGGTGTCGCTTTGCTCTGTGAGCCTGAACTAAAAGCATTTTCGAAGGCCTTGGAGCAGGCTCTTTCAAGCACTGGAGCCAGTCTGGATGTGCGACTGGCTCTGGCTGCACAGCACACTTACACCGCCAGAACCCGGCGGATGCTGATGGCATTGGAGACAGCGTCTTGATTCAACCCTCTCTGAGCGTGATCACGGTCTGTATGAATCGTCAGCAGCATTTGCTGCAGACAGCTCAACGGGTCGCGGCGTGGCCACATCACGCCGAGCATCTTGTTCTGGACTGGAGCAGTCGCTCCGCTGTCGATCGCTCGCAATTGCCAAGGGATTCTCGTTTAAGGCTGGAACGTGTGGAGGGAGAACCCCGCTGGAACCTTTGCAGGGCCTACAACCTGGCGGCACGGCTGGCTCGAGGAAACTTGCTGCTGAAGCTTGATGCTGATTGCTGGCCAGAAGAGTTGGACCTAAAGGTGTTCGCACAGGAATATCCTCTTTGTTGGTTTGGCTCCGGCCCCGATGGTCGTCTTGGACAGTTTTTGATCTCTCGAGCAGCGTTCGAAGCGGTTGGTGGTTTTAACGAGGTGCTCCAGGGTTATGGATTTGATGACAAAGATCTGAAGGCTCGCCTCATGAGCCAGGGTTTTTCACTCAATGCATTACCAAAGAATGCGATCGGTGTGATCGCGCATTCCATCCATGAACGTGTGAGTCGCGACCATATTCTCCATCACGAATCATCAGGCTATGAAGAGTCTCTGAGTTTTGCCCAGCGACGGGCGACGGCGATGAGCAATCGTGTTGCGGCTGCGCATTGTCCGTGGACTTCTCAACGTCAGCCCACTCGTTATCAACGGCTTGAAGACCAAAGCTGGGTGGCTGAATCGTCTTCTTTACCTGTTCTGGAACCGGCTGCTGCTGCAGAGCTCGATCGTCTTCGTCGTCAGGTGTTCTGGTCTCGTTTCCTTGAACTTCCAGAACTGCATGTCAAAGTTTTGCCAGTCAAGTTGTTGCCCCCTGATCACGGTGGCAGCTTTCAAGTGCGTTGGTGGCATCGCCTCTACTGGCATACATTTCGGCGTCTTCTGCGTTTGCCTGTGAGCCTGCTCGCTTCTTGTCGAGGAGGTTTGAGGCGATTCCAGTGATTTCGCTGTTTGAATATTCGAAGATTGCCTTTCGTCTTTGCAGACAGCGGTGGCACTGGTGGTGGAATCGGGATCGGATCAATCAGTTGCAGGACGATGTTTGGCTTGCATTAAGTGATGGGCAGATTGCCATCGCAGTTGTCTTGTTGGAAGAACAATTGCAGAGTTATCAATGGCATTTTCAGATCGAAAGCCTGTTGTTCAAGCGGGATACTCGTCCTAAGTCTTTGTCAGTGACATTGGAGTTACTTGAATGCTTATGGAGATCTCAATTTCTGCTTGCCCATCAGAGCTTTTATGCCGGCATTGCTATGACTCATTCAGCTCTTCTGGTCGGAGATGATGTCAGATTGGGCGAATTGCGCCCTTGGTTGGAAAGTGCTGCAGCTTTGGACGTTTTGAATGCCTCGTTTGAATCTGAGTGTCTGGTACGTAATAGGGAGAGTCATTTTAAACAATGTGTATCAGCAAGATGCTGTTTGCTTCAGTGTTGCTTTGCGGAAAAATACCCTGATAAGGCTTACATTTCTGCAATTGGCAGGGCGAACTTGCGCTTGCTTGAGCAACTCGATTCGGCTCAATTGTCTGCTGATGTTCTTTATCGAAGTAGCAGTAATCTTGTGCGTGGTTTGCTAGCTCTGCCACTTCAGTCTCCCGAATTAGTGCGCGCGGAACTGCAGCTCAAGCGACTTCAGAGCACAATTGATCATCCTCGTTTTGTGCGTTCTCGCCGGCGCGCGCAAGAAAACCATGAAAATCTGATTTCCCAAGCCTTACGAGTGTTGAAGTTGGTGAATGATCAACGACTGAATGCTGCCGCTTCACTGCGTCTTGATCTGATTATTAATAGTGAAGCCAGCGCCGTGCGACGGGGTGCTGAGATCTGGTCTTATCAACTGGAAAGTAGTTGACGATGGCAAAGATTGTCTTGCATATTCATCATCTTGGCCTGGGTGGCGCAGAGCGCGTTGCCCTTAATTGGCTCATTTGGCTGCATCAAGAGGGACATCAAGTTTGGCTGTTGCTTGGCGATGCATCGATGGAGGAATTCTTCTCAGTTCCTGAGGGAGTCACTGTGTTGTTACCGCCAACAGGATCTGGTTTTGGCACAGTTTCAACTGCAATTTGGTTAAGGCGATTTCTCAATCAACTTCGCCCGGATTGTGCGATTGGGATGACAGCACGCCCTGCTTTGAATCTGTTACTCGCAAGTGCAGGTCGCTCATGGCCCGTTCTTGTGGCCGAACGGAATTTTCCGCCAGCGAAGCCACTCCCGGCCATTTGGGTCTTATTACGTCGTTGTCTCTATCCAAAGGCGAGGCTGCATCTGGTCCAGACCGAGAGAATCGGGGCCTGGCTTGAGACTCATGGTTTGGCGCGTCGTCTGGCATGTGTACCGAATTCGGTTCACTGGCCTTTGCCAGAGCAGGAACCTCGCTTGAGTCCCGATTCTCTGGTGCCTAGTGATGCACATCTACTGCTGGGGGTTGGAACGAAGCCGCAACAGAAGGGCTTCGATCGGTTGTTGATCGCATTTTCAAGGCTCGCAAGCCAAGCTTCTGGATGGTGGCTTGTGCTGCCTGGTGTGTCAGAAGATCATCCTCAGATCCAGGCAATTCTGGAACAGATTCCTGGTTCCAAAGCGTGGCGACATCGGCTGCTGCTTCCCGGTCGCATCGGCAACCTGCAGATTTGGTACGAGCGAGCGGATTTATTCATACTCAGTTCTCGCTACGAAGGATTCCCCAATGTGTTGCTCGAAGCGATGGCGGCCGGCTGCGCTTGCTTGGCTTTTGATTGTCCTACTGGCCCCCGTGAATTAATCGAGCACCAAAAAAATGGTTGGCTTCTCGATTTGGAGGTTTCTGAAATCAAGCAACAGCAAGAGTTCGAGCGTTCGCTTTGGCGATTGATGGAAGATCCTCAACTGCGTCAGCGGCTCGGGCGTGAGGCTTCTGAAGTGCGTAGCTCCTTCTCTGAAGTGAATGTGCGTGAGCGATTTCTAGCGGCTGTGAACAGCTGTTTAGAACCAAAGGTGTTGGTGTTTGCGCCGACAAGGCGATCACCAACGGAAACGTTCGTCCGAGCGAATCTGGAGAGCATGCCTCTCCAGCAGATTGCCTATTTCGGCGATGAGTTCGGGCTTTGCTCCAGATTGCCCCTTGGACAGCGTCTGGGTCAGCTGGTCTATGGCACGTCAGTTCTGATCAGCAAGATCTGCACCCGCTTGGGCTGGCAGAGACTCTCCACCATTTGTCCGTCGTTGGTGGCATGGGTGTTGATCCGTTCGCATCGCCCGGGTGTGGTGCTTGCAGAGTTTGGCTTCCATGCGGTGCGCATGATGGATGCTGCGAAGTGGAGCGGTATTCCGCTTGTGGTGCACTTCAGAGGTGCAGATGCTTTTGCAGATCGTCGTGTGAGGTGGTTGGGTGAGCGCTACCGAAGACTCATGCAACTTTCAGAGGCTTTCATCGTAAAAAGTCAGCCTATGAAAATGGTCCTTGGGGCTTATGGAGCACCCCTCGCAAGCATCACAATCAGTCCATCAGGAGCGGACCAGGAGCTTTTCAAAAAGGCTGATCCTGCTGCTGCGTCCCCCACTGTTTTGTTTGTAGGACGTCTGGTGGAAAAGAAAGCACCTCTCGATGCTCTTGAAGCATTTGCCGAGGCGTGCCGTTCCTCTTCGATTCCCTCTCGTTTGGTGATGATCGGGGAAGGACCCCTCCGAACGGCAGTTGAAGCCAAGGTCAGAGCACTTGGCCTCGAGTCTCAGGTGATGCTGCTTGGACTGCAGACACCATTCCAGGTCGCTGAATGGATGAGATCTGTCCGTTGTCTGCTGCTTCCATCACGGGTTGCGACTGATGGTGATTCCGAGGGTTGTCCAGTGGTGGTGCTCGAGGCTCAGGTTTCAGGACTTCCTGTTGTGGCAACTCGTCATGCCGGAATTCCCGAAGTCGTCCTGGAAGGACGCACAGCTTTCCTTGCAGAAGAAGGTGATGTGAAAGTGTTAGGTCGTGGCTTGGCTCAGCTCCTTGAAGATCCAGAGGTGGCAGGGCGAATGGGAAGCGAGGCGAGAAATTATGCGAGATCGCGTTTTACAGTCGCTCACCACATCAGTACCGTCGCAGATGTACTGCGTTCAGCAGCACGAAGTTTTCAACGCAGATAAAGCACCATGAACCAGCGCAGTTGGATGGCCCAGATCAGTAATGGGATAAAGCCGAGCATTCCAGGTCCAAATATTGCCGATCGTTTTCCTGGCAGCACTGTCGTGAGAGCTCCGATCCATCCCAGCACGATTGCAGGCATGAAATGAATGCCGTACACCCAGCCATGCTGCGCGACTGATTGAGTCAGTAAAGGAATAAATAACCATGCCCCTCCTGCAGCAAGAGTGAGCAGGATCTGTCGTTCGATGCACCTCAGTCGTGCCAGCACAATGAAGAACAGCACGATGCCGAGGATCCAAACCGCGCAATGTTCGACGTAGATCTGGCTCTGCTGGAGAAAGCCAGGAATACCCCCTGAACGTTGGTCGTAAATGAAATCAAGAGCATCGAAAATCCCGTCATGAGCGCCCATGCTGTTGGTCATGCCCATACGGTCCATCAGTTGGCTTCCATAAAGCTTGTGGGGCAAAATTGCCCTTGCAATTAACCGTTGAATCCAATAGAGAATGATGCCCAATAAAGATCCTGGTACCAGTGCTCGAAGAGCAGATTTCAGGCGTTGTTCAGATTTAAAAAGTTGAAGGATCAACAAGGTGATCACATTGGTCACCCCGAAGACGGGATAGATCCAGGAGGTCAAGAAACCAAGCGCAAGACTTAGCCTTGGAACTCTTTTTTGTTCTGATCGTCTCAGCCAAAAACCTAGGCTCAAGATTGTGGCGAGCCAGAACGTCACTCCTAGATAGTCGGGTTCATCAACCATGCAGAACCGCAGCATGGATTCATTGGTAACCGTGATTGCATACGTGCTGATCACCACTATTTCGTTGACGATACTTTTTCGTATTCCTGTGGAGAAAGCTTGAAAACATAGTCGAGCTATTCCTGCAAGTAGAAAACCATTTAAGCTTGTAAGTAGGAGGGAATAGGAGAGCTTAAATGCTGGATAACCACCACTGCCTACGAATTTGTAAGCAACCCATAAATGCAGCAAATGAAGGGGAGTTTTGCTTTGATATAAACGCGTTGGCTCCACATCGGCCGGAATGTAACCCTGCCCCCAGCTGAACATTCCAGCCATGGACCAGAAGCCATGGTTCTCCCAGGCTTGAACTGCGTTGAGGCCTTCTGTCCCGTAATCAAATAAGTGCTCAGCGAGTCCCTGGTCGATCAATCTCCAATAGGTGAAGGCTGTCAACAGGGGAATCGTGATGAGCGAAAGCCAGGGCAATTCCCTCACCTTCCATTTTTCAGGAAGTGATAGCCGGCGCATACTTGCTGAAAACTTGGATTCGGAAAAAGAGATTACCCCGCGCGTCCAGATTCAGGCAGAGGCTTTGTAGCCTCGTCGCATGAGTTTTCTTGCAGGCCTCAATGATGCCCAGCGTCGGGCGGTCGATCACCACGAGGGTCCTTTATTGGTGGTTGCGGGTGCTGGCAGCGGTAAGACACGTGCCCTCACGCACCGCATTGCACATTTGATTGGGGAACACGGAGCTGATCCGTCCGAGATCCTCGCGGTGACCTTCACGAACAAGGCTGCCCGTGAGATGAAGGAGCGGCTGGAGTTGCTCCTCGCTCAACGGCTGGCCCAGAGTCAGTTCGGGCAGCCCTGGAGCACCTTGCCGCAGGTAGAGCAGCGTCAGCTGCGCTCGCGCATTTTCCGCGAGGTCACCAAAGAGCTGTGGATCGGCACCTTCCATGCTCTGTTTGCGCGCATGCTGCGCTACGACATCGACAAGTTCAAAGACAAGGATGGACTCACTTGGACGAAGCAATTTTCGATCTACGACGAGGCCGATGCCCAGAGCCTCGTAAAGGAGATCGTGACCCAGGAGCTACAGCTTGATCCCAAGCGTTTTGAGCCTAAAAAAGTGCGCTGGGCGATTAGTAATGCCAAAAACCAGGGCTGGCTTCCGGATCAGATGGAGGCCAATTCCGAAGGGCAGAGGGGCAAGCTTGCAGCAGATGTTTACCGCCGCTATCGCAAGGCGCTGGCTGCAAATAACGCACTTGACTTCGATGATTTGCTGCTGCTTCCCGTGCAGCTGCTGCAGCAGAACGAGCAAGTGCGCAGGTATTGGCATCGTCGCTTTGCGCATGTGCTGGTTGATGAATATCAAGACACCAACCGCACCCAGTACGACCTGATCAAGCTGTTGGTGACCGATGGCAAGGATCCCCAGTGTTACGACAACTGGTCGGGGCGTTCAGTCTTTGTGGTGGGAGACGCTGATCAGAGCATCTACAGCTTCCGCGCCGCTGACTTCACGATCTTGATGGGCTTTCAGGACGACTTCGGCGATCAGGCACCTGATGAATCCACGCGCACGATGGTGAAGCTGGAGGAGAACTACCGCTCCACCGCCACGATTTTGGAGGCTGCCAATGCTCTGATTGCTCATAACAGCGAGCGCATCGACAAGGTGCTGCGTCCCACCCGTGGCGAGGGTGAATTGATCTCGCTCACCCGCTGCGATGACGAAATCGCCGAGGCCGAAGCCGTTGTGCATCGTTTGCGCATGATGGAAGCTGCCAATCCCGAGCTGAGCTGGGGGGATATGGCTTGTCTGTATCGCACCAACGCCCAGTCGCGAGCAGTCGAGGAATCCCTGGTGCGTTGGCGGATCCCCTACGTGGTGGTGGGTGGTTTGCGCTTCTACGACCGGCGTGAGATTAAGGATGTGCTCGGCTATTTGCGCTTGATGATCAACCCAGCTGACACCGTCAGCCTGCTGCGGGTGATCAACGTGCCGAAGCGCGGCATCGGCAAAACCACAATTCAGCGGCTGACGGATGCGGCCAATCAGCTGGGCATCCCGCTCTGGGATGTAGTGAGTGACCCTGAAGCGGTGCGCTCCTTGGGAGGTCGCTCCGCCAAAGGGCTGTTGCAGTTCTGTGAATTGATCAATGGTCTGAGCGAGCGTGTTCACAACACGGCGCCTTCGGAACTGATTCAGCAGGTGATGGAGCAGAGCGGCTATGTGAGCGAGCTGATTACTGAGGGCACGGATGAAGCTGAGGAACGTCGCCGCAATTTGCAGGAGCTGGTTAATGCCGGTTTGCAATACCAGGAAGAGAACGATGAAGGTGATCTCGAGGGTTTCCTGGCGTCGGCAGCTCTGGCCAGTGATGCCGACAGCAAAGACACCGCTGCCGATCGGGTCACTTTGATGACCCTGCACAGCAGCAAGGGGCTGGAGTTTCCTGTGGTGTGTCTTGTAGGGATGGAGCAGGGACTATTCCCCAGTTATCGATCACTCGATGACCCCGCTTCACTGGAGGAGGAACGACGTCTCTGTTATGTCGGTATGACCAGGGCCAAGGAACGATTGTTTCTTTCCCATGCCAGTGAGCGCCGTCTCTGGGGTGGCATGCGTGAACCGGCAGTGCCCAGCGTGTTTTTATCCGAGCTGCCAGAAGCTCTTTTGCAGGGTGAGATCCCTCGCTCAGGGGGCGCAGCGATCCGTCGTGAACAGCGCTTGGATCGGCTCACCCGTGTGGATCGCGACAAGCCCAACAGCAGTAGTGCCCCGGCTAATGCCGTTAGGCGCCGTCAGGCCGGCCCTGCACCTGGTAAGAGTTGGGGTGTGGGCGACCGGGTGATCCACAGCAGCTTTGGGGAAGGCGAAGTGACGCACACATTCGGGACTGGTGAAAAGGTGTCGATCGCTGTGAAATTTGCCGGGATGGGGCCGAAGATCCTCGATCCGCGATTGGCACCAATCGAGCCTGTTGATTAATCAGTGACTCAGTAAACGAGCCAGGGCTTTCGCGTCAGGTTGTTCACTCAGTCCCCAATAAGGATCGAGCAAGGCGTTGACTGTGGTCTCCTGTAACTCAGGCGGGAGCGTCAGTGCCTGTCGTAGCTCTTGGCTGAGTCGCTGTCGCTCAGCCCATTCAGCTTCTTCCTCCCTCGCCTTTTCTTGGTTGAGTCGGTGCAGGTGCTGCATTGGTTCTACATCGATCCAATGCAGCTTCTTGTTCAGGGCTGTGCCATAGCCAAGGTGTGTGCCAAAGGCATTGCTTGCCATGCCGTCACTGAGTTCCAGCAGTGTGCGCATTGCATCCAGAAACCAGGCGTTAGAGCGGTGGCCGTTGCAGGCCTTGACCCAGCTTTCGGGCAGGGGCAGTTCTTCCGGGTCTTTCCAGTGGCGGAGCCACACCACCTGCTGGTAGTTCTCGATTTGGGCGATCGCCTCGACAGCACTGATGCAGGCATCGAGATCCATTGATCGTTCAACCTGATCCCAGCTATGGGCCAGCACGACCAGCAGGGTCTTCCCCCAAAGCTGCCTTTGAGCTGCAATTTGATTTGGAGTCAGCAGTGGTTTTGCGAAATTGATCCAGGGGCCGATTGCATGCGCAGGCACGCCGTATTCTTCCCGCAACCATTGGGCTCTCCGAGAGCCCATGCAGAAGTATCCACGTCGGGCCCATGCCTTGGGTAGTTCGAAACGAGAGCTACGAGACACCTTGAGGCCGTGTTCCAGAAGCACCGGCAGTGGAGGCCCCACCAAAGGCAGCCCCGCGAAGCGCTTCAGCTGTAAGTCATGTCCGTAATGATGCGAGGAGGATTCTCTTTCACGTCGGTTTGGAGTGAAGAATTTTTTTTTGCTGTGCGGATCGCTGAAGTTGCCCTGGTGCCAGAGATCACTGCACAGATTGGGTTGAAGGGGTGTTGCTTGGTATCCCTGATGCACTAATCCCCTCCAGGCGGAGAGAGCGTTCCATTCGGCCCGAGCTACACGAGAACCAAGCAGCCTTCGGCTTAGGCCAATCGCCCACCAGCGCAGGCGGTCGCGGAAGGCGAAAAATTTCATGGCGGCAGACAATTCATCTGAAGTTAGGTTCTTGCTATCGCTGGAGATGATGCGGATGACTCAGGTACAGCTTGGTGAGATCACGATTGGTAATTCCTTGCCAATGGTTTTGCTTGGTGGAGTGAATGTGCTGGAAGACGAAGCGTTCGCGCTTCGTTGCGCGGGCCACTACAAGCAGGTGTGCGGCCGTCTAGGAATTCCTCTGGTCTTCAAAGCCTCATACGACAAGGCCAATCGCTCTTCGATCCACTCTTACCGAGGGCCTGGCTTAACGGATGGCCTTCGCATCCTGCAAGCGGTGAAAGACACCTATGGCATTCCAGTGATCACTGATGTGCACAGTCCAGAGGAGGCAAAGGAAGCAGCCAAGGTGGCCGACATCATTCAATTGCCCGCTTTTTTGGCTCGGCAGACTGACTTGGTCGAGGCGATGGCCGCTACTGGTCGGGTGATCAACATCAAGAAGCCGCAATTTCTCAGCCCAGACCAGATGCGCAATGTTGTTGAGAAGTTTCGTGAATGTGGCAATGGTCAGCTGCTTCTGTGCGAGCGCGGAACGAATTTCGGTTACGACAACTTGGTGGTCGACATGCTGGGATTTGGGGTCATGAAGCGCCATTGCGACGACCTGCCGCTGATTTTCGATGTCACGCATGCTCTGCAGTGTCGTGATGCCGGTGATGCCGCCTCCGGCGGCCGCCGCTCTCAGGTGCTGGATTTGGCAAGAGCTGGGATGGCTGTAGGCCTAGCCGGTCTGTTTTTAGAAGCGCATCCCGATCCGGAGCAGGCTCGCTGTGATGGCCCAAGTGCTTTACCCCTGGATCAGTTGGAACCATTCCTGAGTCAGCTGAAAGCAGTGGATGCACTTGTGAAGGGGTTGCCATCTTTGGACATCCACTAGTCGCATCGGTTGCGACTGCCAGGCTTACGCTCTTCTGGTGACCTGATGCTTCTGATGACCAGCGTCCAGCCGCTGCCGATCTTTATTGGTTACGACCCTCGTGAGCGAGCAGCGACCAATGTGCTGATTGACAGCCTGTACCAGCACAGCTCGATCCCTCTAGCAATCACACCTCTGGTGACACCACAGCTGGAGTCACAGGGCATCTACCGACGTGAAAAGGATCCCAAACAGAGCACGGCTTTTTCTTTCACCCGTTTTTTAGTGCCTCATCTCATGGGCTATCGGGGTTGGGCCCTGTTTATCGACTGTGACATGCTTTGTCGCGCGGACATCAAGCGTCTCTGGGATCAGCGCGATGACCGTTATGGGGCTATGTGCGTGCAGCACGAGCATGTGCCTGGTGAGACCGTGAAGTTTCTTGGTGAGGTGCAAAGCGCCTACCCCAAGAAGAATTGGAGTTCGCTGATGCTGCTCAACTGCAGCCGCTGCACCAAGCTCACGGTGGATTACGTCAATACTGCGAGCGGTTTGGAGTTGCACCGTTTTCACTGGCTCGAAGGTGATCATGAAATCGGCGCCATCGATGGTGGTTGGAATCACCTTGTTGATGTGCAGACGCCACCAGAGATCCAGGATGATTCACCAATGCTGCACTGGACGCTGGGTGGGCCCTGGTTCAGAGAACAGCGCACGATGGGTGGTCCGATGGCTGCTGAGTGGTTTTCGGCCAGGGATGACGCCATGAAGCTTTGGGACTAATGACGATTCAACACTCCGTCGTTGCAGTACCTGCACGACTGGCTTCCTCTCGCTTACCCAACAAGGTGTTGGCAGACATCGGTGGCAAGCCAATGATCCAGCGGGTGCTTGAGCAGTGCGCCAAAGCCAAGGGGCCTGGGGATGTGGTGCTCTGTACCGACAGCAGTCGTTTGCAGGAGCTTGCTGAACATTGGGGTTTTCCTGTGTTGATGACCTCCGAGGCCTGCACTTCAGGGAGTGAGCGGATTGCTTCAGTGGCCGATCAGCTCGTCGCTAGGGCCTGGGATGAACAAGCTGAGCGATGGGATCACGTGACCCGTGTTCAGCGCTTGGCCAGCACCGCGGTGATCAATGTGCAGGGAGATCAGCCCTTCCTAGATCCTGAGGTGATCACGGCAATGGCGGCTGAATTTGCCCGACTCGATCCCGCTCCCGCCGTAATCACGCCGGTGTATCGACTCAAGCCCGACACCATTCACAGTCCAGCTGTTGTCAAAACGCTGCTCGCCCACGATGGTCGCGCCCTCTACTTTTCACGTTCCGCCATTCCTCATGTGCGGGATGTTCCCTCTTCGGAATGGCATCAGCACACCGATTATTGGGGCCATGTTGGGATGTATGGATTCCGCGGTGATGTACTGGATGCCTGGGATCAGCTACCAACATCACCACTCGAGGATCTAGAGCGGCTTGAGCAGCTTCGCTTGATCGAGGCGGGTTACACGATTGCCACTTTTCTAGTGGAGGGGACGTCCCTATCTGTCGATACAGCAGACCAGCTAGAGCAAGCCCGGCAGATCGCCACTGCAGGGAGCATTGTGTGATTAAGACCACTCGGGCAAGGTCACTCTTAACTCAAATTCTTTTTTATCTCCCCTGGCTGCTGGGAATTCTGGTGTGCCTGGGTCTCTTCAACGGCGCGCTTGATCACCGCGGTAATTCTCTGGATGACCTGAATCTCCTGTCTCATTGCAATTTGCGCTTGCTGGATTCGGTGCGCAGTTGGAAAGAGCTGGGTTTCTGGCAATTGGGCGGATTGATGTCATTCCGCGTTTCTTTGACGTCCCTGCCACCGCCGACCGATTTGTATTCCTCACAGTCGACTCTGTACGTGGTCCCACACTTCTTCGCTTATCAATTTGGCGGAGCGGCTGCGTTCTGGCAGATGATCCGAACCTCGGTCTATACGGCTGCTGGTGCGATGGCCGCTGCGGTTGCAATGCTCTCCTGGCTGATCATCGAAGAGCGGATTCACCAGGCCAAGGTTCCAAGTTTCATGAAGGGTCTGGTGCTGTTTGCGGCCTTTGCTGCCACGTTTCCGAGTGAAGGCCTGTGGGCCGGAGTCTGGAACAGTGATGATCGTGCTCTCTCATCGGTGCTGCTAGCGCTGGCATCAGCGAGTCTTGCGCTTGCGGTGCGTTTTCATAAGGCGCTCTGGCACCGGATTGCTGCTTTCCTGCTCGTAACAGCCGCTCTGGGCTGTCCTCGGCTGGGCGTGATGACCGCAATCACGATTCTGATTGGTCGCTATGGCCTGCCAAGACGAGACCGAGCAGTGAGAGCAATCATGTCTTGGTCGATGGCGCTTGCTTTGCTGGGAGCCAGCGCTGTTCATTACATCCGAGTGGGCCTTGTGGATCTCACAGGTCGATATGTCCTGGATGGCTCCTCGTTACTCGATCGTTTCGGATTGATTCACAAGATGCGGGGCAAGGGCCAGTCGGATCTTGATTACGAATCGGTTTGGCAGGCTTTTGGTTTTGTCTGGCGTCAGTCGGAACTGATGATTCGATCCGACTGGCGACTCCGTGGTCTTGAGAACGTTGAGCATTTGTTGTTCTATTTGCTGGCCGCAGCTGGTCTTGGATTGCTTCTGTGGCAGATGCATCGTGGAGCGTCGGTTTATTTGGCGCCTGTGTCTCTTGTTTCTGCACCTCCATTGATCTGGGGTGTTCTGATCAATCAATCGGTCGCGGAGCACCCAGATATTCACGCCATCACCTGGGTTGTTCCCTTGTCACTGGGCCTGGTGCTCCTGCTTGAGCGGATTGTGCGGAGCACACGGAATCGTTTCGGCGTGTTCTGGGCTGTAGTGGTTGGTGCCTGGATCGCGTATTGGTTCTTCCTCTGGCAGGTCCAGTATTTCCTGCGCTCTTATCCAGGCCTGCGCGGTGCTTACCCAACCTGATCGGAATGCGCAGTCTGTCCCACCTGGTCTCAGCTGTTTATCGTCGTCTGCAATTACGGCGCTACCGAGGCTGGATGGTTCGAAGGCAGCGCTCTTCTCGCTGTCTGCTTGCCTATATGCCTACCAGGCAGCAGGGATGGATTCTGGATTTCCTGTGGAGGGATTTATGTCAGGAGTTGAAGCAGATCCCTGAGATTGACTCAGGAGTGGTCTCGAGTTCCAAGCAACTGAAAGCCGCTGTCCGTGGGCGTGATGTGTATGTGGTTGCCCTGAGTATTAATGATCTCAAGACCTTGCTGGATCAAGGTTTCCCGCCAGAGAGAATTATTTTTTATCACACTCATGTGCGGCTAGGAGTTGAGCTCCAAAAGCTGGATCTTTTGCACGCCGTCTTGGTTCTCAACGGCTTTGAGCGAGAGCTCGTTGCCCTGCGCAAGGTGCCGCGCCAGCGCATTCACCTTTTTCCCGCTGGCTTCAATCCCGCGCTGTTTCACCTGCCGGACTCGTCAAGTCCCAGATCAATTGATGTGTTGTTTGTTGGGCGCTATCGACAGGGAATTAATGGCTATTACCACCAGCGCAAACGTTATCTATTCCAGGTCAATCTGGCTGAGCGGTTAGTGCAGCAGGGCCTATCGGTTGCTTTCCTTGGTAAGGATTGGCAGCACTGTGAGTACTCTCTCGATCCTCGTGTTCAGTTGCTGGACTTGGCCCACAACAGATACGGGATGATTTATGCAAAAACCCGCCTGGTTTGTTCTGTCGCTGGTCAAGAGGGAGGACCAGTCTCTTTTATCGAGGGGCTGGCTTGCGGTTGCCTGATGGCGTCGGTCCCTACTGGGTTCATCAATGACCTCCAATTGTCACAAGCTGCCTGCTGGACTCTGCCGTTGTTGGCATCGGAGCAAATCTGGGCTGAGCAGATCGTTCATATTCTTGGCGAGCATCACCAGATCACAACTGCTGAACAGGCCATCCGAGATCGTTATTTGCTTGATGCTCGATTTAGCTCACTAGCTCAGCAGTTGGTGTCTATTTGTTGGCCTTGCCAGCTAGAAGATCAGACGTTTTGAGTGTCGTTTAATCATTGCGATCGCGCCAGCCTCGGCGGCTGAGTTCTTCCCAGCATCTACGGCTTTGAAGCAGGGCTTCGGCTGCTTCTCGAACAGCGCCATGGCCACCGCATCGGTTCAGCACCCAGTCAGCTTGCCGTCGCACTACCTGACAGGCATCAGCGGGAGTAATCAGTAAGCCGATCTGATCGCGGACCGCCAGATCATTGAGGTCATCGCCGATGAATGCGGTGTACTCCTTGTCAATATTGAGCTCTCTTTGCAACTGCTTTAGGGCAGACGGTTTGTCTTTGATCCCCACGAGGCAGTGTTCAACGTCAAGTTGTTTGGCGCGCACTTCCGTGGCCCCACCTTGCCCTCCGCTGAGAAACGCCAGCCTCAATCCTGCTTGTTGGAGCAGGCGGATGCCAAGGCCATCGCGCACATCAAAACGTTTTTGTAGATTTCCCGAGGAGTCGAACCACAGTCCTCCGTCGGTGAGCACGCCGTCAACATCGAGAACCAACAGTTCGATTGTCTTCAGCTTTTTCTGGAGTCGGTGACGCCGAAAGCTCCTCAGCGGGTTGTTCATGCCAAGCCTGCCTGTACCAGGTCGTGGAGTCTCAAAAGTCCCTGAAGCTGACCCTCATCATTCACCACAGGCAAAACTGTGACCGGCTTGCGTCGGTTGTGTTCCATGGCTTTCAGCGCTTCCACCGCCAGCACAGTCGTGGTGGTGGTGATTGGGTCGGGGGTCATGAGATTGGCCGCCGTGAGGCCAGGCCACTGAGCGGAAGGTTGATCCCTCAGGGCTCTGCGTAGGTCGCCATCGGTGATCAGGCCAAGTAAGTGGCCTGGATGCCGGGGATCTTCCACCCAAGCACTGCCGACGGCTCCACGGGTCAGTGTCCCGATCACTGCATCCAGTGGCGTATCAGGAGCCAAAGGCGTGAGCTGGTCTGCTTTCAGCATCAGGTCAGCAGTGGTCATGGTGAGCTGCTTCCCGAGGGAACCTGCTGGATGGTTGGAGGCAAAATCAGCTGGTGAGATGCCGCGTCTTTCCATCCAAACCGCTGCAAGAGCGTCACCGATTGCCATGGCGACAGCAGTGCTAGCGGTAGGGGCGAGGTTGAGGGGGCAGACTTCTTTGTCCACACTGGCTTCCAGCACTACATCGCTGCCGTTGGCTAAAGAAGAGTCGGACTTGCCTACTAGTGCAATCCTGGCGGTGCCCCGCCGAATCAGGTGGGGAAGGATGGCTAAGAGTTCGCTTGTTTCGCCGCTATTGGAGAGCAGCAGGCAAACATCATCGGGTGCGACGACTCCAAGATCGCCATGGAGAGCGTCCAGTGGGTTGAGGTAGAGGGCCATCAACCCAATGGAAGAAAATGTGGCTGCGATTTTGCGGGCCACAATGCCGCTCTTGCCGACCCCGGTGATCACCAGCTTGGCTTTGCGATCAGCGCAGCGTTCAAGGAGTTGAAGGGCATGTTCCACCTGATCGCTGCGCAGTCGATCCGCTGCAGTGGAGATGGCTCCTGCCTCTTCCTGCAGGCAGCGAGTGAGTGCAGACAAACGGCTGATGGAGATAATTAGGTGAATTCTCCTGCACGCTGCCACCGATGGAACCTCCGGTGCAGCCAGTGTTGGCGATGGCTCTGCCCGGTATCGGTCCATCACTTCTCGCATTGCTTGCGGAGCAAGCGGCTGCCTTAGGCATTACAAAGGTGGCTTTGGTGGGCGGTGCTGTGCGTGATGGTCTGCTTCATCACGTCCATCGCGATCCCTGGAGAGGTTGTCCTGATCTCGATTTCGTGGTTGAGGGAGATGCTGTTGCCCTGGCCGAAGCCTTGCTGCTGAGAGTGGGTTCCGAGCGAATGCCACGACTCCAGACCCATCCTGCTTATGGCACCGCTGAGCTTGAAATAGATGGGCTGGTTCTTGATCTCGCCAGTGCGCGTCGGGAGTCTTACCCATCGCCGGGTGCGAATCCTCTGGTCATGCTTGGAGATCTTGAGTCGGATCTCGATCGGCGTGATTTCAGCATCAATGCGATGGCGATGGTTCTCGGTGAGTCTTCAATGGAAGCCGGTCTGATCGATTTCCACGAAGGCAGCCAAGATCTGGAGTTCAGGGAGCTGGCCTTTCTGCACCCTCGCAGCGTTGCGGATGACCCCACCAGAGTGGTGCGTGCTGCTCGCTACGCGGCCCGTCTTGGCTTCACTCTTAGTTCGGATGCACTGGCTCAGGTTGCCAGGGGTGTGCAGGATTGGCCATGGACTTGGCGCTCTGGTGATCCTGCCAATGCTGCACCGCCTGCTCTGAGTACCCGCTTTCGCATGGAGCTTGAGCTGTTATTCGCAAAGGAACCCTGGTCCCACGCCCTGCAGTTCCTTGAAGACTGGGGGGCTTTCCCACTACTTGATCCGCAGTTGCAAAACGATCCCCGACGCATGCTGCGCTTGCGTCGGGCAGCACGTCTTGGCTTGCCTTTATTGCCGGCTCTCCTACTTGGTGCCGGCGCACCTCTTCAAGTTGCGGAGCGGCTTCAACTTCCCTTGCAGCAGATCCGCTGGCTTGAGCAGGTTCAGGAGATTTTCATGTGGTTGGGATCTGATGCGATGCAGGCTCCAGAACTGTCCTGGACGCCAGTGGATTGGACTGAGTCGCTTGAGCTTCAGGGTTGGAGTGCGGAGGCAGTTGCTCTGGCGGTGGCGGGATCTGAGCGGCACTGGCGACCCTTGCTCAGATGGTGGGGACGTTGGCGTCATCTGACCTCACCAAAGTCGGCCAAAACGCTGATCGCTGAGGGCTGGCGTCCTGGGCCCCAACTAGGAACTGAACTGAAACGACGACGACGACAGGTGCTGGAGAGGAGCCGATGAATCGACGTTGGATCGAGATGGCGGTTGTGCTGGCCTGTGCGGCCTTTGCGTTGCGCAGTTTGGGGTTAATTGACGCCACCAGCCTTTGGAGCGATGAGCTTTACAGCGTGGGTAAGAGCTTTCAGCCCAGCTATGTAGATCTTTTGGCCCAGCTGCGTCAGGACACTCATCCCCCCCTCTATTACAGCCTTCTCTGGCTGTGGGGCGTTGTCGCTGGCCAGAGTGGGCTGAGCCTCAGGTTGTTGTCTTGGCTGGCCTATGTCGCCGGCGGCTTGTTGATGACCCGACAGGCATGGGATTTAGCTCCCCCTTCCCGGCATCGTTCTGCACTGTTGCTGGCGGCGCTGATGGCCTTTTGCAGTCCTTACCCGCTCCGCTTCTCCATTGAGGGAAAGAGCTACGCGTTGCTAACTGCTCTGGTGGCCCTAGCTTGGTGGTGGCGGCAACGCCGCCAGCCTGGGCTTTACGGACTGGCCGTTCTTCTAGCCAGCCTGACACATTTTTATGGCTTGTTTTTGTTTGCGGCCACGGCGTGCTGGGATGCTGCGCGTCACCGCACCTCTCTCTCTGCAGCAGCCGTTTTGGCTTTATTGCCGTCGGTTGGTTGGGTTGCTTATGCCTGGAAATACTTGTTTGGTTCGTCTGCAGCGTCCTGGATAGGCAGGCCTGATTTTGCTTTGCTGGAAGACACATTGGCGCGAGCGCTCGGTCCCTGGCCGCTCCCCAAGCTTGGGGTGATCCTCATCTTCTTCTGGGTGCTGAGGCGCTGGGGCTGTCAGTCTGCGTGTCGGGATGAGGAGTTTTCCCTCAAGCAGGCTTTGCTCGACTGGAGTGGAGTGATTCCTTCGACTCTGATGGTGATCGGGGTAGTGGCGGTGTCATTTGTGAAGCCGTTGGCCTTCAGTCGCTACTTCATTGTTTTAGTGCCGGCGTTTTTACCCTGGTTGGCGATTCAGGGTGCGCAGCTTTCTCTCAACCAACGTGGTAAGCGGTTCAGCCTGATCGCTTTGTTGCTGGCTCTTGGTTTGTTTTGGTGGCAAGGGTTTGAACCTCTTCAGGCTCGAGGACTGGATGCCAGCCGAGAGTCCGATAATTTCCGAGCCGTCAGTCAGGTCACTGCGGGAGAGCCTTTTCGCTTTGCGCCACGTCCTCGCTTGTTTAATCTCAGCGATCAAATCGAGCAGGCAGCAAGTCGTTTACCAAGGTTGGGCGGCTCTTGGGGAGATGAGGATGATTTGGAGGAGTTGCTCAAGAAAAAGCCTTTTCCAGATGTAATCTGGATCGCTGCGAGTGGTCCAGAAACTGTCATGCGCAGTCGATTGCTTCCATTAAATGCGTTGGCGGAGTCCAATGATTATCAATGTCAAGTCAAGCCGCAAATACCCTCATTCACCCGGATTTTTGTCTGTCAAAGTGCGAGGTAATCATTGATTTACAATCCAACAATTTCGACTTAATGTTTTCTGCTAAAGAGATTCTTTTGGCCGCTTAAAGAACTCATGCCTGTTGCCCAGCTTCAGCTGGGAATTAATGAATATTTCTGTAATATGTTGTCATCAGCCTTGGTTGATTGCGGATTTAAAATTTAGTTTTTTAGGCATTGGTTTGTTTGTTTTCATCGTCGCTTAAAGTATCTAGCTGATTTGTGTCCCTATCTAACTGAGCCAATACGTGTCCATGGCCCAGCGCGACATAGTTCTTTCCCCAACTCTGTTGGGCATGCCAGCGCCAGAGGGCCGCAGGTTTGTGGATCCACGAGAATCTCTCTAATGGCCTGCCATGACGTCTGGTCATGATTGCTTATGCGCTGACTGGTGAGCTGGATGCAGGCCGGAGTCTCAGCCCTGGGATCCAGCCGAGACCAAGCCATGCGGTTCGAGGGAGCAAGCGTGCTGCAGATACCTTTTTTGATTAGGGCCAATGTTCCCTTATAAATGGGAATTGCATCTACATCCAAACTGAGTCTTAGTCCTGGATCGCTGGCATCGAGCATTTCTCCAAGATGTCCGATTAATCCAAAGCCAGTGATATCAGTACAGGCATGAATGGCATCTGGAAGCATGGCTTCTAGATGCAGTAGGTGCTGCACGATTTTGTGTTGGCTTGTCTGCATTGAAACAAGAGCTTGCTCTATGTCACGGGGATTGGCTTGCCCAGTCATGGCTGCCGCAAAAAGAACGCCGCTACCTATCGCCCGACTGAGCAGCAGTGCATCACCTGCTTGTAGGCCACCTTTTTTCCAGGGTTGTTGATTAGGAGGTCGTTGCCCATTCACTACCAGGCTGACTTGTATCCCAAGGCTGATCTGCATGTTCGAGGGATCTCGTGATTCGAGAGTGTGACCTCCTAGAAGGCAAGCGTCTTGTTCTTTAAGTGCTGCCCGAATTCCTGACAATGTCTCTCTCAAGAGATCTTGCTGAAGCTTTGCATCAACTGCAGGCAATGTGATGAGAGCTTGTGCGTTGTCGACCTCAGCTCCGCTTGCCCAAAGGTCCGAGCAAGCGTGCAGAGTAGTGAGGTAAGCGTTGAGCCAGGGGTCACTTACCAAAGCAGGGAAGCCATCCACGCTCTGAACAACAGAGTCATTGATCAAGACTGCATCGTTTGGATCATTGCCAAGAGCAGCTAACCCTGCCTCCCTTAAGCCGTTTTGGAGTGTTGACGCTGGAAGCTTGGCTGCACAACCTCGGCAGGCCATGCTGGGCTCATCAGCGCTGGTCATCTTGATGTTCGTTTTGAACATTGCAATGAAATGGCGATCGAGTCGCTGTTTCCATTGCCAGATCCAGGGATAAGGACCTATGCAGAGATTGCCCCAAAGAGCCCAAGCGCTGCCTTGTTTTGCGCTGCTTGGATGACCAACCAATTGCAGAGCTCGTCGTTGGGGGTTCCATTTCTGCAATGGTCTCTTGCAGCTTGCGGCCTGTAGGTTGCGAGCAAGAACAAGGGCAGCGCGGACGGCCCAAACTCCAGATGGTGGACGCGGATGCTTGTCGATGACAGCGCAGTCGCCACTGGCAAAAATGTTGCGATGACCCAGCGCCTGCAGAGTTGGTTCGGTGCGTACTCTGCCTGCGCTGTTACAGAGCAGGCCGGACGCTTGTAGGAATGTGGGTGCCACGCTTCCAGTGCAAAGTAAAATAGGTCCTTCCTCCGGTAATTGCTCTTCGGTAATCAGTCGGATGTTTGCTTTGCGCAGGGCTGGGTAGAAATGGCGATTTCCTTTGCGGTTGTGAATCACTAGTTGGATACATCGTGTCGGCCAGCGTTTGCGTAAGCCAAGACAGATTTCAATAGCTGCCAGACCACTGCCTACAACACTGAAGGGACTTGCAGGGGCATTGGATGCTGTTCCGACCTCCTCTTGAATGAGCTTTAAAGCCCCCCAAAGCGGTTTGATAGGTATGCACCGTTTTTGATAAATTAGTGCATCCGGGTGAGGACTATTGCAGCCGAGATTAAGGCTAAGAATCTCGTAATGAAGTGATCGATGTTCACTCAGGTAAACGTTGTTGTTCTGCCAGTCGAGGCTTTCAATTTTGGCTTGAATGAAATCAACACCCGCCTGACTTGCAAGGTGCCGTAAGTCAATCGAAGCTTCCGTTTCCTTGTAAATCCCACTTACAACTCCAGGAACCATGCCCGAGTAAAGGGCGCTGCAGCGTTGGTCGATAAGGCAGATGCGACCTTTTGGGCGCTTGCGTGGCTGCATGGCCCAGCGGCGTAGGGCCAGAGCATGGCTGTGCCCACCACCAGCCAGCACAAGACTGCTCATCCGAGATCGCCGTAGCCTGACGGATTGGCTGATTGCCAGGCCCAGCCGTCTAGGCAGATGTCATCGAGCGTGCGTTGAGTTCGCCAGCCGAGTCGGTGTAGAGCTGAGGCGGGATCAGCAATCGTGATGGCTGCATCGCCATCTCGGCGGCCGACTACTTCGTAGGGCACTTTGCGGCCGCTTGCCTGTTCAAAGGCCTGCACTACCTCCAGCACTGAAGCTCCCTGACCACTGCCCAGATTGAGGGTAAGCACTTGAGCTGGTTCAGCGAATAAACACTCGAGGGCCGATCGGTGGCCTTCCGCCAGATCCATTACATGAATGTAATCGCGTATACAGGTGCCATCTCTGGTGGGCCAGTCGCCTCCAAACACCTGGAGAGATTCGCGCCTGCCCACGGCCACTTGACTCACGAATGGGAAGAGGTTGTTGGGTCTACCGAGTGGATCTTCTCCAATTGTGCCGCTGGGGTGCGCTCCCACGGGATTGAAGTAACGCAGGCAGGCAATGCGCCATTGATTGGGATCACTGGCGGCAAGGTCGTGCAGCAGCTGTTCAACCGCTGCCTTGGAGTGGCCATAGGGGTTGATGGGCTGAATGGGTGCTGTCTCTGGGATGGGTGTGGTGTCCGGGTAGCCATAGAGCGTGGCGCTGCTACTGAAGACGAGGGTGCGGCAGCTATGGGAGTCCATAGCTGCCAGCAGACACCCTGTCCCAGTGAGATTTACGTTCCAATATCGCAGCGGCTCGCGCACTGATTCCCCAACGGCTTTCAGGCCGGCGAAATGAATGACGGCTTCAATCGGTTTGCCGCGCTTGCAGGCTGTATTGAACAGTTGCTCAAGGCATTCTCTGTCACCGATGTTGCCCTGGACGAGCTCCAAACGCTCTCTTTCACCGTTTGCAGAGAACGACAATTCGGCTAGCGCGGCCACCCTCTCAAGTGCAACTGGAGAGCTGTTGCTGTAGTTGTCCAGAACAATCAGGCTGTGCCCCTCTTGCAGCAGCACCAAGCAGGTGTGGCTGCCGATGAAGCCTGCGCCTCCAGTGATAAGTAATTGAGCCATGCTCAGAACCTATGGCAAACAGTCGGGCTTGAGTGTCTGTGGAGGGGCAGACTGGTTAGCGGTATCGAGGATTGCGTGAGTCAGCTGCAGAGCCTGCGAGGCATGGTGGATCTGCTGCCTGTCCAGACACGCCGTTGGCAAGCGGTGGAGGCGGTGGCCCGTGCACATTTCCGTCGATCTGGAATCGAGGAGATCCGTACTCCACTGCTTGAGGTCACTGATCTTTTTGCCCGTGGCATCGGTGAAGCCACGGATGTTGTGGGAAAGGAGATGTACAGCTTCCAAGATCGCGGTGATCGCTTCTGCACATTGAGGCCAGAAGGGACGGCTTCAGTCGTTCGATCAGTTGTTCAGCATGGTCTTCTCAGCCAGGGCACCCAGAAGCTCTGGTATGGCGGTCCGATGTTTCGCTATGAACGGCCTCAGGCTGGCCGCCAGCGTCAGTTCCATCAGATCGGCGTTGAGTGGCTTGGTGTGAGTTCCGCTCGAAGTGATGCTGAAGTGATCGCCCTGGCCTGGGACCTGCTTGAAGTGCTTGGGGTGTCTGGTCTTGAGCTTCAGATCAACAGTCTTGGTACGTCAGAAGACCGTCAGCGTTATCGATCGGAGCTTGTGGATTGGTTGGCGGCTCGTTCCGATCAGTTGGACCCTGACTCCAAGCAGCGGCTAAGTAGCAACCCACTGCGCATTCTCGATAGCAAGAATCCTCAGACTCAAAAGCTGCTGGCCGAAGCTCCCACCTTGTTGGGGGCTCTCTCTGAGGAAAGCACTCAACATCTACAACTCGTGCAGAGCTACCTGGCGGACATGGACATTCCTTTTCGGGTTAATACCCGTTTGGTTAGAGGGCTCGATTATTACTGCCATACCGCTTTTGAGATCACCAGTGATCAGCTCGGAGCTCAGGCCACTGTGTGCGGAGGTGGCCGGTACGACGGCCTCGTGCAACAACTGGGTGGCCCCCCTACTCCAGCCATCGGTTGGGCACTCGGAATGGAGAGGCTGATGCTGGTTCTGGAAGCGGAAGCATCAGCTAATCCTGATGGAGCCGCTGCAAGCTTGACGGCAACTTGCGCTCCCGATCTTTATCTGGTGAATCGAGGAGAGCAAGCTGAGGCTGCCGCTTTGGTGTTGGCTCGACAGTTGCGGACGGCTGGTGTGTCCGTCGAGCTTGATGGTTCCGGTGCTGGTTTCGGAAAGCAGTTCAAACGCGCAGATCGCAGTGGTGCCAGATGGACTGCGGTGATTGGGGATGAAGAGGTCGAAGCGGGTCAGATACGTCTCAAGCCTCTTTTGATTCAAGCTGAAGAGCAGCAAGTGGACTTGAAGGATCCTTCGTCGGTTGTGGCCGTCTTGCAGACCAACACCTAGGGCTAATCCGATGCCAAGGAACAGCGATAACCTGCCACCACTCGATGGCCTTGAACTCCTCCTACTGGATGGCTGCTCTTTCAATTCGCTCGATCTGTTGCATCGGTGCCGGTTACGTGGGCGGACCGACCATGGCGGTGATTGCCGATCAATGCCCTGATGTTCAGGTCACGGTTGTCGATATCAACCAAACCCGCATCGATGCTTGGAATAACAGTGATCTGAGCAAGTTGCCGGTCTATGAACCCGGCCTTGATGCGGTTGTAGGGCGAGCTCGCGGCCGCAATCTGTATTTCTCAACGGGTGTTGACGAAGCGATCGCTTCTGCAGACATGGTGTTCATTTCGGTCAATACACCGACTAAGACCAAAGGGCTTGGTGCCGGTCAGGCCAGCGACCTGCGCTGGGTTGAAGCTTGTGCCCGTCAGGTGGCCAAATCGTCAACGGGCCACACAATTGTGGTGGAGAAGAGCACCCTGCCGGTCCGCACTGCTGAAGCGATCAAGGCCATTCTTTCTGCTGCTGAGCAATCTGCCGATGGTATTCATCGCACTTTCTCAGTGCTCTCCAATCCTGAATTCTTGGCGGAAGGCACAGCAATTTCAGATCTTGAATCGCCTGACCGGGTTCTGATTGGAGGCGAACATCCCGAGGCCATCGACGCCCTGGCTTATGTGTATAGCCAATGGGTGCCTCAAGAGCGCATTCTTCGTACCAACCTTTGGAGCAGCGAACTCTCAAAGCTCACGGCCAACGCCTTTCTGGCTCAACGGATCAGCTCAATTAATTCTGTTGCGGCACTCTGTGAAGCCACTGGCGCCGATGTTCGCGAGGTAGCCCGCGCGATTGGCAGTGATAGCCGCATCGGTTCGAAATTTCTTCAGGCAGGCCCGGGTTTTGGAGGTAGCTGTTTCCAGAAAGACATTCTCAATCTTGTTTATCTTTGTAGACATTTTGGGCTTCCCGATGTTGCTAACTACTGGGAATCAGTTGTTCAGCTGAACAGCTGGCAGCAGCACCGCATTGCTCGCATGGTGGTGCAGAAACTGTTCGGCACCGTCACTGGCAAACGATTAGCCATTCTTGGTTTTGCGTTTAAGGCCGATACCAACGACACCCGTGAAGCCCCGGCGATCCGTATTGCTAAGGATCTATTGGTAGAGGGCGCTCAGCTGGCTATCCATGATCCCAAGGTTGATTCTGATCAAATAGCCCGTGATCTGAACTTGCCGGCGAGTACGGCACCTGATGCGCAGTCTGGCCCTACGCGGGCAGCGCTGAGTGGTGAAGGCACCTGGTGGCCTGCTGACGAAATTCCATCGGCTGTTCAAGGCGCTGATGCCGTCATCATCCTTACGGAGTGGAGTCAGTATCGAGGTCTGGATTGGTCTGCACTAGTGTCGTTGATGCGTCAGCCAGCCTGGGTCTTCGACGCCCGTTCGGTGGTGACACCAGCTGAAGTAGAGGGTGCCGGTCTGAACCTTTGGCGTGTGGGTGAAGGACAGCCATGACCAGCACTGTTTTTGTGACTGGTGCCGCTGGCTTCATCGGAGCGGCTCTCAGCTTGCGGCTGCTGGAGTGTGGCGAGAGGGTGGTCGGCATCGACAACCTCAACAGTTACTACGACCCGTCTCTCAAGCGATCCCGACTTGCGCGCATCAATGCTGCGGCTCCTTCAGGCGCTTGGCGTTTTGAGGAGTTAGCACTTGAGTCTGGTGAGGAGCTGATGGCTCTTTTCGCAGCAGAACGTCCGCGTGTAGTGGTGAATCTTGCGGCACAGGCCGGTGTTCGTTACTCACTGGAGAATCCAGCCGCTTATATCCAGAGCAACCTGGTTGGCTTTGGCCACATCCTCGAAGGTTGCCGTCATCACGGCGTGGAGAACCTTGTGTATGCCTCAAGTAGCTCGGTCTATGGAGGCAATCGCAACCTGCCTTTTCATGAGCGTCAGCCCGTGAATCATCCGGTGAGCCTTTACGCGGCGAGCAAAAAGGCCAACGAACTTATGGCCCACACCTACAGCCATCTCTATGGTCTTCCAGCAACTGGTTTGCGCTTCTTCACCGTGTATGGCCCTTGGGGCCGTCCAGATATGGCGCCAATGCTGTTCGCGAAGGCGATTCTTGCTGGTGAGCCCATCAAGGTGTTTAACCACGGCAAGATGCAGCGCGATTTCACTTTTATCGACGACATTGTTGAGGGAGTCATGCGTTGTTGCAATAAGCCTGCGACCACGAATCTCGAATTTGATCCTCTTCAGCCTGATCCCTCCACAGCTGCAGCGCCCCATCGAGTTTTCAACATTGGTAACAGCCAACCCACAGAGTTATTGCGGTTCATTGAAGTTCTGGAAGAGGCACTCGGACGCAAAGCAGTCAAAGATTTTCACCCCATGCAGCCTGGCGATGTTGTTGCTACTGCCGCTGATACTCAAGCCCTTGAGAATTGGGTGGGTTTTCGTCCAAGTACACCAATCGAATTAGGAGTAAATCGTTTTGCTCAGTGGTATCGGGTTTATCACGGAGTTTGATTTTCTCTATATATTAAATAGTCCCGGACTTAATTTTTTGGGCGTAAAAAAACCGACTCGAGAGTCGGTTGAAAAATGTATTTGTATGGAATCTTGTCAAGCAGAGCCCACACCCGTATAAGAACCGTAGAAGAACAATCCAACAACAAAGATTGCAGCCATACCTCCTGCAGTAGCGATCAGCCAAAGAGGCAATGTTCCTTCAGTCCAGCGTGAACGCCAGGCAACCGCTGGGCGTCCATCGGGAAGACGGTCGGGAATACGACCGTCGGGAAGACCTGATTTCTTACCACTCATGATTCAAACCTCAGTTGAAGAAGTAGCTGGAGAACAAGATGCCTGTGACAAACACAAACAGAAGACCCAGATAAAGACTGGTCCGGTTGAGTTCAACCGGCAAGGTATTGGGATTTTTGTTGCGCTCCATGGTGTCTCAGAACTGTTGGGGAATCAGCGGCGAATGAATTGCATGGCGGCCAAAGCGCCAATAAAGAACACCGCGGGAACTCCCAGGGTGTGAAGAGCAAGCCAGCGCACCGTGAAAATCGGATAAACGCGGGGCTTTGAAGAGGTAGGGGTTTGAGTCATAAAAAATCCTTACTTCAGGCGTGAGTCAAGATCCGACTTGCCTTCGAAGCGCTGACCAACCACAGGAGCTTTGCTCTCACTGGCTTGGTAATACGAGTCAGGGCGTGGGGTTCCGAAAGCGTCGTAGGCCAGGCCTGTGGACACAAACAGGAATCCAGCAAGGAAGATGGAAGGCAACGTGATTGCGTGAATCACCCAGTAGCGAATACTGGTGATGATCTCGAAAAACGGGCGTTCCCCGGTTGAGCCGGCGGCCATGACTTCGGGTGTAACAGCTCAGTGATCTTAAGGGCAGGGGTCCAGCGACCGCGCCGGGACCTACCAGTTGGTTACAGAGCGTTGTTCGCCAAGCGGCCACAGTCGTTCTCAGCTCGACGCTGACCAGCGCAGCATCAACCCGCGCTCACCCAGTAGGAACGCATGCTGTTGAAGGTCCGTGTCGTCGAAAACAAAGCGCGTGAAGTTGGTTGGGGCTTGAACGCTTTCTGGATCACGCTCCCAGCTGTTGCCCTCATCGCGGCTGACCAGCAAGGTGCCGTTGCCACCACTGGCCCAGATCGCTCCGTCGTCGGACCAGGCCATGTCCAGATAGCCATAGCCATTGGTGATGGGAATAATCGGCTTGCTCCAGTTTTCGTTGTCGGCGGTGTCTTCGTTGAAGCGAATCTGAGCGCCACGAGCCACCATCCAGAGTTTGCCGTTGGGCTGGTAGCCAATGCTCTGCAGTCGTTGGCTGCTCACGCGTTGGTGAACCTGCCACACCGGTTGTCCTGGATCCCAGGTGGCGTAGAAATTCCCCAGGCTGCTCACGCTCACGTAGGAGCCATCAGGGCTGCGGCGTAGATCACGGGTTGCACCCGCTGCATCGCTCACCTCGGCGTCCCAGCTGCCACCACCGTCGCTGGTGCGGTACACAGCGCCCACGTTGGTTGCCAGTTCTGCACTGTTCGGTCCTAGTGCTGTGATGAGGTACGGCTCTCCTGGCAGCTTGGTATCCAGGAACAAGCGCGTCCAGTTCTGCCCCCCGTCAGTGGTGTGCATCAACAGTCCAGGCTGGCCGGCGATCCAGCCGTCATCGCCATCAAAGGCGATGCTGATCAGTCGGAAGTTTTCTTCCTCCGGCAGATCAAGGCTGCGCTCGTTCCAGCTCGCACCACCATCGTTGGTCTCCAGGATGAGGCGGTTGCTTCCCACCAGAAATCCGTGGTCGGTGCTGGTGAAAGCGATATCCAGGGGATTGGCCTGGGTGTTCAGATCAATCACCTGCCAGGGGCTGGCAGTGGCGGTTGGAACTTTGGTGGTCACGCAGCCGCCAAGCCCGAAGCCAATGCAGACCACAAGTGCCAATTGGGCCAGAGATTTGATCAGGGAATTCATGCCGATTTGAAAATGAATGCAGGCTTGGAGCAATACGAGAAGTTCAGCGCAAAAGTCTCTGCGCCGATCATTCAGTCATTAACGCAGGGAATACAACGAGAGGAAGAAGGCGAATCCAAGAGCCAGGCTGCCAAAGATCAGAACATTCTTCTGCCCCGGGGTTAAACGGTTGACACCCAGACCGAAATCGAGATTCTCCTCAAAACCACTGGCCTTCGAGCGGGGTCCGATGTCTCGGAAAGCACCAACTCTGCTGCGGCACACCGGACAGCGGAACGTGAAAGCATCAAGTTGCTGAAACGCGGTGCCAGATTCGATCCGTAATTTTTTGACTCCTTCTTCAGGGTCGTAGACGAATCCGCAGCTTCGGCACTCGAAACGGTGCGTCAGTGGATCACTCGCTTGTTCCGCCAGTGTTTTTTCTGGGGTGCGCACCTTGACCTCTGTTGAGGTCTCATCTGAACCATTCTCTTCAGGAACTTGCTGCTCTTCTGAAGCAGCAATCGTCGGATTCGCAGGGTCCTGCGGTGCTTGGATTTCGTCGCTCACCGCTGAAAGACCTTAAGGGGGGTCACTCTATCGACGTCAGCTGGCCAAACGTCAGCCAGAGGCTGCAAATGCCAGACTGGCACGTAGATCGGCTACGCCCAAATGTTTGTGCTCCCGGGCTATGACGCCTTCCTCGGCTTTCTGTTGATTGCTGGGGCAGTACCCGTGCTCGCCTTGGTGACTAACAAGCTTGTCTCGCCGCGGAGTCAGGTCGGTGAGCGAGAACTCACTTACGAATCGGGCATGGAGCCGATTGGCGGAGCTTGGATTCAGTTCAACATTCGCTACTACATGTTTGCGCTGGTCTTCGTGATCTTCGATGTGGAGACAGTTTTCCTCTATCCCTGGGCCGTTGCATTCCACCGACTAGGTATTTTGGCTTTCATAGAAGCGCTGGTGTTCATCGCCATCCTCGTGGTGGCTTTGGCGTACGCCTGGCGCAAGGGCGCCCTGGAGTGGAGCTGATCCCATGACCTCATCGATCGAACGACCTGCAACAACTGGAGAAGCCCCCTCGATTCAGGCAGTCCGCGACCTGAGGGAATCCAGCTGCGGTCCTGTGGCTGGAGCTGCCGATGGCGTGCCGACGGTCACCCAGGACCTCAGCGAAAACATCATCCTTACGAGCTTGGATGATCTGCACAATTGGGCTCGACTGAGCAGTCTCTGGCCACTTCTCTACGGGACGGCCTGTTGTTTCATCGAATTCGCAGCCTTGCTGGGCTCGCGTTTCGATTTCGATCGTTTCGGTCTCGTACCGCGGAGTTCACCGCGCCAGGCTGACCTCTTGCTCGTCGCTGGGACGGTGACCATGAAGATGGCACCTGCGTTGGTGCGTCTTTATGAGCAAATGCCTGAGCCGAAATATGTAATTGCCATGGGTGCCTGCACAATTACCGGCGGCATGTTCAGTTCGGACTCAACCACGGCTGTGCGCGGCGTGGACAAGCTCATTCCCGTTGACCTCTACTTGCCTGGTTGTCCACCAAGACCAGAAGCGATCTTCGATGCGGTGATCAAGCTGCGCAAGAAAGTGGCCAATGAATCTGTCGCCGACCGTCGTTTATTGATGCAGACCCATCGCTATTGCACGGTTGAGCATGCGATGACCCAGGTTGAGCCCATCGTCACTGGGGCTTACCTGCGTGCTGAAACCCAGGTGGCTGCATTGAAGCCTGGCGCAGGTCTACCGATGCCCGCGCTTGAAACAGCCGAACCCGTCCAGATCCCTGAGGAGTCATGAGCCCAACTCCAGAGAAAGACACCAAAAAAGATTCTCCAGTTGCGACTGGTCCAGAGCCAGGCCCGGTCAGTCAATGGCTCAGTGAGCAAGGCTTTGACCACGCTGTTTTGGATCCCGACCATATTGGAGTTGAGCAAATCGGCGTTGAGGCATTGTTTCTCCCCGTGATTGCCGCGGCTCTTAAAAGCCACGGATTTGATCATCTCCAGTGCCAGGGCGGCTATGACGAAGGACCCGGCCAACAATTGGTCAGCTTTTATCACTTCATTGCTATGGCAGAAGTTGCCGATGGACGTGTGGATCAATTGCGCGAAGTGCGCCTGAAAGTGTTCCTATCCAGAGAGGGACAGCCCAGTATTCCCAGCCTTTATGGACTGTTCCGAGGAGCCGACTGGCAGGAACGTGAGACATTCGACATGTTCGGGATCAACTTCGAAGGACACCCCCACCCCAAGCGGTTGCTGATGCCTGAGGATTGGACCGGTTGGCCTTTAAGGAAGGACTACGTCCAGCCTGATTTTTATGAGATGCAAGACGCCTATTGAGCGCGAATCAAGAGACTTTTATTTTTAAATTTAGACATTTAAATGAAGTGAGTTAGCTCGTCGTCGAAGTTTTTTCAGTCTTGTGCATTCTGTAAAAGCGCATCACTCCAAGGGCAAGGCTGCGAGGGTCATGACGCAGGGTCGCGGTGGGTCTGCTCCCTTGAAGTGGTGCTTCCATCACGTCATAACCCTCAACCTCCAGTTCGCGGCGGTTGCAGGTCACAGGCTCAGCTCCGCGTGAGCGGTAATGCTTGATCAGTGGTGATTCCCCGATGGGCTCTTGAGCGAGCACGGCGTCAAACAGTCGATGACTGATGCCTAGAGAGGCCAGTTGCGCTTCGATGGCTCTGAGGTGTCCGCTCACATCCAGTCCATCCGTTTCTCCGGGCTGCGTCATCAGATTGCAGATGTAAAGCCTGGGTGCCCGGCTGCGTTGGATGGCGCTCACCAGCTCAGGTACCAACAGATTGGGCAGCAGTGAGGTGTAAAGGCTGCCTGGGCCCAGCAGAATCAGATCGGCTTGTGCAATCGCTTCAAGAGCCCTCGGCAGTGCTGGTGGGCCTTCCGGCAGGCAGCCCAGACGAACGATGGGGCTCGGTGCTTGTCCGATCGCCGATTCGCCTTCTATGCGGCGACCGTCCTCGAGTTCCGCCCACAGCCGCACATCCACATTCGTGGCGGGCACCACCTGGCCCTGAACCGCCAGAACCCGGCTGGAGGCGGTGATTGCTGTTTCCAGGCTGCCAGTGATGGCGGTGAGCGCTGAAAGAAACAGATTGCCGAAGCTGTGACCCTCAAGGCCTCCTCCGGCAGAGAAGCGGTATTGGAACAGACGGGTCAGCAGTGGTTCTTCGGTGGATAAAGCGGCCAGGCAGTTGCGGATATCGCCGGGTGGCTGCACTCCCAGTTCCCTGCGCAGCACGCCGCTGCTGCCACCGTCGTCAGCCACGGTGACGATGGCCGTGATGTGGCTGCTGTAACGCTTGAGGCCACTCAGCAGCGTCGATAGCCCGGTGCCGCCGCCGATGGCGACGATGTTTGGCCCTCGGTTGAGGCGGCTTTTAGCCCGCAGTGCATCCACCAATACGGTGTCTTTTTCTGGGGCCAGGGCCTGCTGGATGGAGCCGAAGCTGCGGCTCTGCCCCCAAAGCAGCAGGCCGACGCCCACCAACAGCACCAATGGCCCGGTAATTCCCCTCGGCAACACGCGAGTGATCCAGCTCAGGGATTCCTGGATGGCCCAGAGCATCCAGTAAATCGGCTGTAAATCGGCCCAGACGGCAGCGCCCAGCAGCGCCAACATCAGTCCAATTCCTGAGGTGAGCAGCCAGCGCTTCACCACCAGGCCTGGCTGCAGCCAACGCACTGCACGGCGGGAGCGCAGCACTAGATCACGCTGCCGTGCTGCCTGCATGGCCCGGATCCGTTGACGGCGTCCGCGGTGGCTAGGGCTGGTCAAGTGCAATCCGGGGCCAGGGTCGTCGCTTCCCTTGCGATGAGGGAACTGTACGGAAGTTGGTCCCGATGGCCATCCTCATTGGTGCAAACGAGGCAAGATGGGCGCGTAACGCGCAAAAGCCCCGTGCAGACCAGGCTGGAACCGACATCTCCAGCAACCCAGACTCCAGTAGTGGAGATGCGTGACCTCACGATGCAGTGGGGTTCTAAGCCGGTTTTGGACAAGGTGTCGCTCTCGATGCAGCCGGGAGAGCGCATTGCCGTTGTTGGCCCTTCTGGAGCGGGAAAATCCACGGTTCTCAGGCTGCTGGCAGGACTTCAGTTGCCGACGACCGGGGAGCTCCGCCTGTTTGGCGAACTGCAGGAATACCTACGTCTCGATCAGCGCCGTCCAGCCGACGTACGACTGGTGTTTCAGAACCCTGCTTTGCTGGCCTCACTCACGGTTGAGGAAAACGTCGGCTTTCTGTTAATGCGCCTCGGGCGCATGAGCCCTGACCAGATCCGTGAGCGGGTTCAGCAGTGTCTCGAGGCTGTTGGGCTGAATGATGTGGCGGATCAATATCCCGGCCAGCTCAGTGGTGGCATGCAGAAACGGGTGAGCTTCGCCAGGGCTCTTATTGATGATCCCGATCGCGAAGAGGGGGCGATGCCCCTGCTGCTTTACGACGAGCCGACGGCAGGGCTTGATCCTGTTGCATCAACCCGTATCGAAGATCTGATCGTGAAGACCACCACCGTGGCCCGTGGCTGCTCAGTTGTGGTCAGTCACGTACACAGCACCATTGAGCGCTCAGCTGAACGGATTGTGATGCTCTATGGAGGCCGTTTCCAGTGGGACGGAACTGTCGATGAGTATCGCTCCACCGACAACCCCTACGTCGTTCAGTTCAGGACGGGTAACCTGCGCGGACCGATGCAGCCCTCTGACCACTGAGCTATGCGACGTAGTGTCCGTGAAGCCCTGGTTGGGTTTTCGATCGTTGGAGCGATCGCAGGATTTGCAGGCACCATGCTGTGGCTCAGAGGAGTGCGTCTGGGGTCGGAGTCCTGGACTGTGACCGCAGACTTCGCCAATGCCGGAGGACTGGCTGCCCGCTCGCCCGTCACTTTCCGCGGAATCATGGTTGGCACGGTTCGATCCGTCGACGTCACTCCGATGTCGGTGAAGGCAACGCTTGAGATCAATGCCGACGATCTGCAGCTGCCCTTGCCCGTCAAGGCGGCGGTCTCCTCGGCTTCACTTCTTGGAGGTGATTCACAGGTCGAGTTGGTCACCAGCGGTGCACCGCTTCCAAAGAATGCGCCAAAGCCGAAATCAGGCCGTTGCCGCAACAGCGGAATCCTTTGTAACGGCGCAACAATCTCAGGAGAGTCAGCATCGAGTCTTTCCTCCGTGACAGCCTCCCTGGAGCAGCTGCTCAATGAAGCTCAGAAGTCAAACTTGATCCCAGCACTGGTGGAGTCCACCAAGCAGTTTGGGATCACCAGTCAGGATGCTTCGAAGTTTCTCAATACAGCTGATGTGGCGGCTGAAAATGTCGACACGCTGGTCCACCAGTTGCGCGCTGAAGTGGCCAGAGCCAAGCCCACCATTGAAAATCTCAACAGGGCTACGGCTGAGGCTGCCGATGCAGCTGCCCACATCAACAACCTGGCAGGAGCGATCGACAACCCAGAAACAGTCAGTGATCTGAAGCAGACCGTCACCAATGCCCGTGATCTCACAGCTCGCCTCGACTCGGTTGGTGGCGACATCGAACAGCTAACCGATGACCCGCGATTTATGAAGAGCTTGCGCAGCGTGATGATCGGGCTCGGCACCTTGTTCGAGGAGGTCTACCCGGCACAGACCGGTGGATCGAAGTAGGTGTCCAGAGTCAGGTCACTGCATTGATCGCATCCATAGCAATGGCAGCGATGGCCTGATCGCTGGCTTTGGGTAGTTGCACGTATTTGCCACCGGCGGCTTCGGCCAGGTCTTTGCCCATGCCACTGCCGATGAATTTGCGCTCTGTGTCGATCACCAGCAGCTTGATGCCCAGCATTCGGTAACGCGTCGCTACATCCAGTACTTCCTGTTTGAGATCAGGCTTCTCTTCACCTTCCAGTTCAGGCTGGCCCAGTGAGGTGCTCAGCGGCACGTTGCCGCGCCCATCGGTGATCGCCACTACCACCACCTGGCCCAGATCTCCTGTGGCCAGGGCATTGGCGCCAACCCGGGCTGCTTGGGTCAGTCCATGGGCCAGCGGTGATCCGCCGCCGCAGGGCATCGATTCCAGGCGCCGGCGCGCTGCGGTGATAGAGCGTGTAGGCGGCAGCAGCACTTCGGCCTGGTCGCCTCGAAAGGGGATCAGCGCCACTTCGTCGCGGTTTTCATACGCCTCGGTCAGCAGCCGAATCACAGCACCTTTGGCGCTCTGCATGCGGTTCAGGGCCATGGAACCGCTGGCATCCACCAGGAAGATCACCAGAGCTCCGGCTTTGCGTTGCAACAGCTTGGCCCGCAGATCGGCTTCCTCAACGATCACGTTGCGCCCAGGCTGGCGTTCGCGCCTTGCCCTCTGATAAGGCGCCGCTGCGCGCAGCGTGGCATCCACGGCGATACGCCGCACAGGACCCCTGGGCAGAATCGGTTTCACATAGCGGCCGCGGCTGTCGCTGAGCACCACCGAACGACTGCCGCTGCTGCCGCTTTTGCTCTTGGCAGCGTTGAACAGCAACAAGTCGGGATCAATCGAGACTGCCTCTGGATCGAGCATGAACTCCTCGGGGACCGAAGGCGGTGCCTCGTCCTGATCCGACTCGTCATTATCTGAGTTTTCGTCGTCGCTGTTGTCGTTGGAGTCCTCCTCGGGCGGGTCGTTCTGATCCTGATCAGTCCCTTGTGGCGGAGGGGGCTGGTTTTCCGGGTTCTGCTCGCCTGCCTCCGGCGGCGGTGGGTTCTGATCTTGAGGGGGTTCCGGTGGCGGTGGTGGCTCCATCTGCTGATCTGGCGGTGGCAGTTGCGATGCACGCGGCGCGATCACCAAGGCCACAGCAACCTGCAGGTCGTCTGCTTCGACCTGTTCACGGCCACTGAGGGCCGCATGGGCTTTCGCGACGCGCACGGCATAAAGCTCGGATCGGTGCCCTTCCACGCCGCCGCGAACTGCTTCGGTCACGAGGTACTCGATCTGCTCACGACTGATGCGCACGTCCGGCAGCCACTGACGAGCGAGTAGAAGCTGGGTGGCAAGAGCATCGGTGTCCTCTTTCCAGCGCTCGGAGAAACTGCGGCTGCACTGGCCATGGCTCAGCACCGCATTGGTGATTTCCACGCGTTCCTCGGTGCTCACCAACTGATTGGCTGAGAGGGCGATCGCAAAGCGGTCGAGCAGGTGGTCGCGGACGTTGCCCTCTTCGGGGTTGTAGGTGGCGATCAGCAGTGGCCTGCAGGGGTGGCTGAGGCTGAGGCCTTCCCGTTCCACCTGGTTTTCGCCGGCACCCACCGCGGCCAGCAGAAGATTGATGATGCCGTCATCGAGCAGGTTGAGCTCATCGACGTACAGCACTCCTCGGTGAGCTTCTGCGAGCAACCCCGGTTGGAACACAGGGCTGCCGCTGGCCAGTGATGCCGCCACATCCACGGCACCGACCAGTCGATCCTCGGTGATGCCCAGCGGCACCTGTACAAAGGGAGCGGGAATCACCTTGGAGGGAGGCTCGCTGTTCAGCCGCTCTCGCCAGCTCGCATCCCATTCCTCGGGTCGGGTCGGGTCGAGGTTGAGCCCCGGTCCTGCAGGGAGATCTGCACTGTCTTGATCCAGCACCTCGATCGGTGGCAGCAGGGCATGCAGGCCCCGTGCCAGAACGGATTTGCCGGTGCCTCGGCCGCCGGCGATGATCACGCCCCCCAGGCCGGGGTCTACCGCTGCCAGCATTAGGGATAGTTTCAGCGTTCCATGGCCAGTGATGGCTGCCAGTGGGAAGGCACGGCTCGCCTGTTCTTGAGCAGCTGTGCTGGCCATGCCGCTAGCGACCCCTCCACCTGAAACCATGAATGTTTGCCAGCCCTGCGCGTGAGCGCCAGTCTCGCTGATCAGCCTCAGTCTCTTGCCATTGCCCTTGGGGCGAACCTGCCCAGTGCCGCAGGTGTGCCTCGCCAGACGCTGATCACGCTGCGTCCTCAATTGGAGCAGCTTTTGATCTCCTGGGGCAGGGCTGCATCAGCAGAGATGCGCTGCTCTTGGTCGCCACTGATGGAGACGGCTCCAGTGGGCGGGCCACCCGGACAGCCGTTTTACTGCAATGCCGTGGTGCTCTGCGCAGGTGTACAGCGCTCCGCCTCCGAGGCTGCGGCGTTGCAGTTGCTCACAGAGCTGCATCAGCTTGAGCGATGTTTTGGCCGTGATCGAGATCAGGAACTGCTGTGGGGTCCGCGCACTCTCGATCTGGATCTCCTTTTCTGGGGGGAATGGCGTTTGGATCATCCGCAGCTGGTACTGCCTCACCCTCGTCTGCACCTGCGCCAATTTGTTCTGGAGCCCTTGCTGGCAGCCATGCAGCGATCAGTTGACTGGTGTCCTGCGTCAGATCTTCAGCAATGAAGAGCTCAGGTCGATCACCCCATCAGCTTGTTGGATCAGAGCTGGGTCGTGGCTGCTGATCAGCACCAGTCGCTCTCGCGAACGTTTAGCGATCACCTCTCGCACCAGCTGGCTGGCGCTGGCATCAAGAAATGCTGTGGGCTCATCCAGCACTTCGACCGGTCGGCTCCGCAGCCAGGCTCGTAACAAGCCAAGTCGATGGATCTCACCGCCGGAGAAGGGGGTCTGGGCGAGTGACATGCGGGTATCCAGGCCTTCCTGTCTTTCCAGTAGGTGGCTGAGACCTAGCCGATGCAGCGGACTCCGTTCATGAGTTCAGCAAGAGGCTGACGGCTAGCCCAAGTCCGGCGATGTCCAGCAGGCTGCTGAGCACGCTCAGCAAGGTCTGCAAGGCGAGATGTCGCCAGACCGCCTCCCGCGCGAAGGCCTTCAGGAGCTGCGGCTGCTCCAGCCGTGCTTGATCAGTCAGTGCGATGCGGAAACAAGCGAAAGTCGTCCGTCGATCCTGACGCTCACCCGCCATGCTGGTTCCCACTGTCGTGAGAAGCCATGGCCCCGCTGCCGGCTCCAGAGCCCTACGAGCTGCTGGAGACCATCGATGCCCTGGATGCACGCAAAGTCCGCTTCGAGCGCAACCGCATCAGGTTGCCCATGGGGGTGGAGGGCAGCTTTGGGATCATCAAGCATCCAGGCGCGTCACTGGCTGTGCCAATCACCAATGAGGGGAAGGTGGTGGTGCTGCGTCAGTACCGCTTTGCTGTTCAGGCCAGGCTGCTGGAGTTCCCGGCCGGCACGCTGGAGGAAGGAGAAGATCCTTTGGAGTCGATGAAGAGGGAGCTCGGAGAGGAAGCGGGTTATAGCGCCGCTCGCTGGGATGCCCTTGGTCCCATGCTCCCCTGCCCTGGCTATTCCGATGAGGTGATTCACTGCTTCCTGGCCAGAGATCTCACGGTGCTGGAGAACCCCCCGGCAGGAGATGACGATGAAGATCTCGAGGTTC
This sequence comes from Synechococcus sp. GEYO, assembly GCF_900473955.1. Lineage (NCBI taxonomy): Bacteria > Bacillati > Cyanobacteriota > Cyanophyceae > Synechococcales > Synechococcaceae > Synechococcus > Synechococcus sp. GEYO. The sequence goes on along the minus strand of NZ_UCNL01000013.1, from coordinate 100,592 downwards.
TGCAGATGAGTCCTGCCGAACTGGATGCTCGCCTGAGTTCCGGCGAGGAGTGGCTCGATGGCAAAAGCGTGACCGCTTGGTATCGGGCCAAGCAGTTGCTCGGTTTCTGAATTCGCGACCACCGATGAATACCTCTCGCACGCTGTTCTGGCACCGCCGCGATCTGCGTTTGGCGGACAATTCAGGTCTTCAGGCGGCCGTGGCACTGGGCCAGGCTGTCACGGGCGTGTATGTGCTCGATCCGGATCTGATCACGCCGCCAACCCAGCTGCCGCCGATGGCACCCGCTCGTTTGTGGTTTCTGGTGGAAAGCCTGGTCGAACTGCAACAGCGCTGGCGTCAGGCCGGGAGTCGCCTGCTGGTGCTGGCTGGTGATCCGGTTGAGCTGCTACCTCAGTTGGCGGCCCTCCTGGACGCACCCACCATGGTTTGGAGTCGTGATGTTGAGCCCTATGCCCGCGAGCGAGACCGTCAGGTGGCTAAGGCCCTGCAGGCCGATGGGCGCAAGCTGCTGGTCGACTGGGACCAGCTGCTGGTGGCGCCGGAGTCTCTCAAAACCGGCGGAGGAGACCCTTACCGCGTGTATGGACCTTTTCTGCGCAATTGGCGTGGTCAGGTCGAAAGGCTCGCCCCACGCATTACACCAGCTCCAGAAGGCCTGCAGGATTTAAACCAGTCCCAGCTTCAGCAGATCAGCTCTGCAGAAGGAGACCTTGGTCGGCTTTGTTCCCAGGGACAGTCCGAGCTTGAGCGTCTGCGCAGCAGCCATGGCTTCGCTGGCACCGACTTGTGTCCTTGTCGCCCTGGAGAAATCGCAGCAGCGGATCAGTTGGCAACGTTTGCTGAAGGGCCTCTGCTTGGCTACGAGCCTGACCGAAATTTCCCTGGGCAGCAGGGGACCTCATCCTTAAGTGCGGCTTTGAGTGTCGGCACGATCAGTCCCAGGCAGGCCTGGTGTGCTGCCCAGAGCGCCAAGGAGATCGTGCGCAGTGATGAACAGGAGCATGCGATCACGGTCTGGGAGCAGGAGCTGGGCTGGCGTGAGTTTTACCAGCAGGCCTTGTTCCATTTCCCCGAATTGGCTGATGGTCCTTACCGCGAGCAATGGCAACGCTTCCCCTGGGAGAACAACGAAGTGTGGTTTGGCTTCTGGAGAGAGGGCCAAACAGGGATGCCGATCATCGATGCAGCGATGCGTCAGCTCAATCAGAGCGGATGGATGCACAACCGCTGTCGCATGATCGTCGCTTCTTTTTTGGTCAAAGACCTGATCTGCGACTGGCGCTGGGGCGAGCGGGCCTTCATGGAGCTGGAGGTGGATGGCGATCTTGCGGCCAACAATGGCGGTTGGCAGTGGAGTGCCAGCAGTGGGATGGATCCAAAGCCCTTGCGAATTTTCAATCCCGCGACGCAGGCATCAAAGTTCGACGCTGAAGCTGACTACATCCGTCACTGGTTACCTGAGCTGCGCCATGTGAACACCAAGGATCTGCTCAGTGGTGAGATCGGTGCACTGGAGCGTCGCGGATACCCGGAGCTCTTGATTGATCACAAGAAACAGCAGGCCCACTTCAAGCAGCTGTACGCCACCATCCGTTCTTGAGTTCAGGCCGCAACACTGCAGGTTTGCGAATCCAGAGGAGCGGTTTGGATGAGCAGCGAGCGAAGCACGGCAATCACCTGTTCCTGCTGTTCGCTGGAGAGCTCCGGGAAGATCGGCAAACTCAGCACTTCGCTACAGAGCTGTTCGGTCACCGGCAGACGGGTGCCTTGATGCTGATTGGCGTAGGCCGGTTGGCAATGGATGGGAATGGGGTAGTAGATGATCGTGCTCACACCCTTCTCCTGCAGGCTCTGTTTCAACCAATCGCGGCAATGACTGCTAGGCAGTCCGAACTCACTGGGGGGATGGTTGGCGTTGGAGGAGATGTCAGCTGGGCAAACCGTGACACGCACCACAAACTGATTCCAGCCATCGCCGTTGCCTGCGGATGAATCGGGGATGAGCAGGCCTGGCACATCTTGCAGCCCTTCGCGGTAGCGCTGGGCGATCTGCCGGCGGCGTTCTACCCATTGGTTCAGCCGGGGCAGTTTCACGTTGAGCACTGCGGCCTGCATGGCATCCAGCCTGCTGTTGTAACCGAGCTCCGTGTGCAGGTAGCGGCGGGGCATGCCGTGCACCGCGAGCTCGCGCATGCGCTGAGCAAGAGCTGCGTCGTGGCAGGTCACAGCTCCGGCATCACCAGCTGCACCAAGGTTTTTGGTGGGGAAAAAGCTGAAGCAGCCAATATCGCCCCAGCTGCCGACGGGTCGTCCGTTCCAACTCGCCCCGGTGGCTTGAGCACAATCTTCAACAACGACAAGGTTGTGATCTTTGGCGATTGCCATAAACCGCGTCATGTCGACAGGCCGCCCAAACAAATGCACTGGGATCAGGGCTTTGGTTGAGGGCGTGATCGCAGCAGTGATTTGATTGAGATCGATCAGGTAAGTGCGTGGATCCACATCCACAAACACCGGCGTCGCACCTACAGCGCTGATCGCTTCAGCTGTGGCAAAGAAGCTGAAGGAGGCTGTGATCACTTCATCACCGGCTCCTATTCCAAGGGCTCTCAGGGCCAGGATCAGGGCATCGGTGCCGCTGTTGCAGCCAACAGCGTGGGCAGTTCCGACCACTGCCGCGAAGGCCGTTTCAAACGATTGGATTTCAGTGCCACCGATGTACTGCCCGCTGCGCAACACACGCAGCGCGGCTTCATCGAGTTCCGGCCCCAGGTCGGCGAGCTGCTGACTGAGGCTGAAGGGAGGCACCTGCATGGGTGGCACCTTAAGCCGGTGCCCCGAACCACGGTGGCTCTTGTCCGGGATGCCACTTGATGTTGCAGCCAACAGATGGTTGTTGTTCCTGGTTAACAGGCTGGTCATTGAGGACCGCATCCACTGCCCTGCGCAGATCGCGGCCATCCAATGGCACCTCGTTTCCTGGGCGGCTGCCGTCGAGCTGGCCCCGATAGCGCAAGGTCTGAAGGCCTGCCTCATCGGGGCTGAACAGATAGAATTCCGGCGTGCAAGCGCCTTTGAGGGCTTTGGCCAGGTTCTGCTGCTCATCGAGCAGATAGGGAAAACGCCACTGCTGCTGTTTTGCCTGATGACGCAGGCCTTCGGGACCATCCTGTGGATGGGTGGTGAGGCTGTTGCTGGAGACGGCCAGCAGGGTCACGGCTGGGCCGTAGTCCTCGGCGAGCCTGCTCAGCTCGGGCTCCACATGCTTCACAAACGGGCAGTGTGCGCAGATCTGCATCACCAGCAGCGGTTGTGCGGGCAGCTCGCTGTTGCTGAGAGTGGCTGCGTCAGTGCCATCCCTCAAGCTTCCGCTCACCACGGGCAACTGGAAGGCAGGCAGCACCTCGCCAAGGGGCAGCATGGTCGAGGGAGTGAGAGCCATGGCGAACGAGCAACAAATGGTGCGTCAGCTTTCATCCTGGTTCAGACTCCGGCCACCCGGTGCAAAGAACGCGTGCTCAGGCGTGCCAAGGCAGGTCGGATCTCAGGTGTCACGATGGTTCTGGTGCTGACGGCTTGTTCGGGACCACAGAGAACCAGTTGGAAAGTGTTTCCGCTGCCGCGGCAGATGCCCCATGACGGCCTGGCGGTTGTGAGTCAGCCCGACGGCTTCGGTCTTCATTTCTTTCTGGAAACCGACACGGACGATCCAGCGGAATGTTCACCTCGCTGGTTCCCCGATGCTGCACGTCTGTTCAACGGCAACGGCACAGCGCCTTTCAGTGCAGGGCTAGTGCCGCGTGAGGAATTTTTCGCTGCTGTGCGTCGCAGCGACGTGCGTCGCGCTCTGCAGAAGCAGTTAAAAGCTCTCTGTCAGCAGCGTGCTCCAGAAGCCCGCTGGCGCTGGACGCTCCCCCCCACAGATGCATCGGAGTTGAGGCCTGTTGAGCTGCCGGCTTATGAGCGGCGCGATCTACTGAGGGATCCCGCCGAAGAAAAGCGGCTTGAGGAGGAACTCCTTGGTGACGCTCAGAAGCCTTCCCAGACCACAGGTTCAGCCTCGCGCCAGTAGCGACTGAAACGTCCAAGCCGTGGTGGTCGCGGCATGGTCACGAACGGGTCTGGTTCAAGCAGTTCCAGTGGGTAGTGCTCTTCGATGGCTGCAGCGATGCGTTCCAGGCGAGGGTCGACGGGCAGGCTGCTCAAGATGCCATCGGCGTTGTGACGCTCGGCGAAGGCGATCACTTCCTTGACCACATCGCCCTTGCGCAGGGTGATGGGTAGATCCAGGGCGCTTTCGTACAGAAAGCCAAGTCGTTTGCGGCTGATGCAGGCTTCCTTGATCCATTCAGTGTCAAAGACAAAGACGCCTGGGCTATCCGGCTGCTCCAGAAGCGCCGGGTTGCTGGTACCGAGGGCTTCCTCGTGCACCCAGATGACGGGTCGTTGAAGAGGCATGGTTTATCGCTTGGGTCGGGCCATGGCCGCGTGACCGCTTCGAATCAGACCCTGTTGTCGGCCTGACCGTAGCTGCTGGTTGCGGTTGCGTCTGGCGGGAACATCACGAATGGCGCCTTGGCTTGCGAACAGCTGATCTTCCAGCTGCTCATAACTGCCCTCAAATGGACAGCGTTCGATGCTGGAGCAGCTCCTGCAGAACTGGCCATCGCTAAACCGCTCAAGATTGCCTTTGTTGAAGAAGTAGGGCTTGTGGCTGAAGCTGCTGGCCACCCACTGCCAACTCAGATGGTTGCTGGAAGGATCTCCATCAAGAAGATGCTCCAGAAACCAGTCTGCGCCAGCCTTCCAGTGCACTTTCCGCCAATGCACCACGTAAGCCGCCATCCACATGCGGGCGTGATTGTGCAGCCAGCCACGGGTGGTGAGTTCGCTTTGAAATCCATCCATGCAGGCCAGGCCTGTTCGTCCCGCGCGAATGTCTTCAGGGAGCTCTCGGGCATAGGAGGCAGGATCATGTCCGGTTTTCAGCTCTTCCTGGCTGTCGTGGATGCCATCGCCGAGGTCGCGCCACATCCGCTGCCAGAAATCGCGCCAACCCAGCTCATTGATCAACTTGCTTCCCTCGTCGCGGCTGCGAATGCGCTGGAAAACGGCGTCACGCACTTCCGCAAGGCTGAGCACACCGTGGCGGATGTAAGGGGATAGGCCTGTTACTGCGCCTTTGAGGTGATTGCGGCTTTTGGTGTAACGCCGGGGGTCGATCCGGCTCAGTGTTGTCTCTGCGGCGTCTCGACCTCCGCGCAGCGGGCTGAGCCTTCCTCCTGCTTCTCGAAACTGTTCAGTTAGCAGGCGATCGAGGGCTTTGCGGTCCGCAAGGTCTCTGGGAAGGTCTCCAGGCCGTTCAGGCCATGGCAGAGAAGTTGGGCTGGGTTGCGGGGACACCGGACGATGGATTTCAGGGTGTCATCCTGTCGATCCAATGGCTCAAACGCGACCATTCCTGGGAGATCGGGTCGGGGATGGTGGAGAATCCCCCAACAGTTCAGCAACATCCGGTCCGATGCTTCTCGATCTCACGGGCAAGAAGATCCTCGTTACCGGCATCGCCAACAATCGATCGATTGCCTGGGGCATCGCGCAGCAGCTCAAAGCGGCGGGTGCCGAACTGGGCATCACCTATCTGCCAGACGACAAAGGTCGTTTTGAGACCAAGGTGCGTGAGCTCACTGCGCCGCTTGACCCCTCCTTGTTTCTGCCTCTGAATGTTCAGGATTCCGATCAGATGGAATCCGTTTTTGCAGAGATTCAGCAGAAGTGGGGCGTCCTCGATGGATTGGTGCATTGCCTTGCGTTCGCCGGCAAGGAAGAGCTGATCGGTGATTACAGCGCCACCAGCTCCGAGGGATTTGCCCGAGCACTCGAGATCAGTGCCTATTCCCTGGCTCCCCTTTGCCGTCATGCCAAGCCGTTGTTCAGTGAGAAAGCCGGCGTGGTCACGCTCACTTATCTGGGAGCTGAACGAGCCATCCCCAACTACAACGTGATGGGTGTGGCCAAGGCCGCTCTGGAAGCGTCCGTTCGCTACCTCTCCGCTGAGCTCGGTCCCGACAAGCAGGTGCGGGTGAATGCCATCAGTGCAGGTCCGATTCGAACTCTGGCCAGCTCCGCGATTGGCGGCATCCTCGACATGATTCACAACGTGGAGGAGAAAGCACCGCTGCGCCGCACCGTCACACAGACGGAAGTGGGCAACACCGCTGCATTCCTGCTGAGCGAGTTGTCGAGCGGTATTTCCGGCCAAACCATCTATGTGGATGCCGGCTACTGCATTAACGGCATGTGACTCTGCGCTGATGGACCTTGGTCTGCGCCGTCTGTTTCGGCATTATCGGAACAGCGAAGTCGCCGCCTCCGGAGCTGAACAGCATGCGTACGGGTGAGATCCATCGAGTCACCGGTGAGACCGATGTGAAGGTGTGCCTGGATCTAGACGGCAGTGGCAAGTGCCAAGCCAGCACCGGCGTGCCCTTCCTAGATCACATGCTCCATCAGATCAGCAGCCATGGCCTGATCGATCTGGAGATCAATGCGGTGGGTGACACTCATATCGATGATCACCACTCCAATGAAGATGTGGGCATTGCTGTCGGCCAGGCCTTGGCACAGGCCTTAGGTGATCGCCGCGGCATCGTGCGTTTCGGTCACTTCGTCGCGCCGCTGGATGAAGCGCTGGTGCAGGTCGTGCTCGATTGCTCCGGTCGACCCCATCTCTCGTACAACCTCACGATTCCGAAAGAGAAGATTGGTCGCTACGACACCGAGCTTGTCAAGGAATTTTTCGTTGCGGTGGTCAATAACAGCGGCCTCACCCTCCATATCCGTCAGCTGGATGGAACCAATTCCCATCACATTGTTGAAGCCTGTTTCAAGGCCTTCGCAAGGGCTTTGCGCATGGCGACGGAGATCGACCCCCGGCGCGCTGGCGCGGTTCCCAGCAGCAAGGGTGTGCTCGAGCAGGCTGGAGCGAACTGAGTCTTCGCCGCGCTTCACAGTCCGTTACGAGAGGATGGGGACCACAGCAGTTGCTCTCCGTGACCGTCGCTCCCGCCACTGAACGTTTCAACCGGTCGGAATGGGCAAGCGCCTTCCGCAATGTGGAGCAGGAGCTCACCGATGTTGCGCTTCAGCCGGCGAGGGGCGAGGTGCCCTCCGAGCTACTTGGAACCCTTTACCGCAATGGCCCTGGGCTGCTGGAGCGTGACGGTCAGCGCGTGCACCATCCCTTTGATGGTGACGGCATGATCACTGCGATTCAGTTCAATGCTGAGGGGGTTTCGCTGACCAATCGGTTTGTGCGCACCGCTGGTTGGCAGGCCGAGGAAGCGGCCGGCAAGGTGCTTTACCGAGGGGTGTTTGGAAGCCAGAAACCCGGAGGTCCGCTGGCCAATGCCTTTGATCTGAGGTTGAAAAACATCGCCAATACCGGCGTTGTGCAGCTTGGCGACCAACTGCTCGCGCTCTGGGAAGCTGCTGAACCCCATGCACTCGACCCCCAAACCCTCGAGACCCACGGCATCAGCCTTTTGGGTGGTGTTTTGAAGAAAGGCGAGGCCTTCAGTGCCCATCCTCGCTTTGATCCTGGTCATCATGATCGGCCGCGCATGGTCACCTTCGGGGTCAATACCGGCCCTCGCAGCACCATCCGCTTGATGGAATTCGCCACCGAAGATGATTCTGCCGCCGGGATCAAGGCAGGAGATCTTCTCAGCGATCGTCGTGACAGCTTCAACGGCTTCGCCTTCCTGCACGATTTCGCCATCACACCCAACTGGGCGGTGTTCCTTCAGAACGCGATCGACTTCAACCCTCTGCCTTTTGTGCTTGGCCAGAAAGGTGCGGCCCAGTGTCTGCAGTCCAAGCCAGATGGTCAGGCCAAGTTCTGGTTGATTCCACGTGACAGTGGTGCCCATGCCGGCGAGGCCCCGCGGATTGTGGATGCACCCGAGGGCTTTGTGTTTCACCACCTCAACGCCTGGGAACAGGAGGGAGATGTGGTGGTGGAGAGCATTTACTACAGCGATTTCCCCTCGATCGGTCCCGATGTCGACTTTGCCGCTGTTGACTTCGATCTGATCCCTGAGGGGCTGCTTGAGCAGTGCCGCATCAACCTGCAGAACGCCACGGTGCAGACCACCCGTCTGAGCGAACGCTGCTGTGAGTTCGCGATGGTGAATCCCGACAAAGAGGGGTTGCCCTGTCGCTTCGCCTGGATGGCCGCCGCAGCGCGTGAGCAGGGTAATGATCCGCTTCAGGTGGTCAAGAAGCTTGACCTGGTCAGCGGCGAGCGCCAAATCTGGAGCGCAGTGCCCCACGGCTTTGTGAGTGAGCCACTGATGGTTCCCAGGCCTGGTGCCAGCGCTGAAGACGATGGCTGGGTGCTGGAACTGGTGTGGAACGGTGATCGGGAAGGTTCCGATCTTGTGATCCTTGACGCTGCAGACCTGCGTGAGCTTGCGTTGTTCGAGCTGCCGTTGGCAATCCCCCACGGCCTCCATGGCAGCTGGGTGGATGCCCGCTGAATCAGTCGGATTTGGTGGTGTCTGAAGCGGCGCTGATTATGGTTTGGAAAGGTTCTGCGGCGGCGCCTGACTTAGACAGCGACTCAAGGTCTGTCTGCTCTCAGGTTTGTGATCACTTCTGCACTGAAACCACTAGGCATGTCGTCATTCGCAGCACTGTTGCTGTTGCAGTCGGCTGCCCTGTTTCCGCGTATGGCAAATGCTGAGATTCAGGGTCCTGTCTGCCGTGGCACCCTTTTGCAGCTGAATGTGCGCGAGAGCGGTGAAAGCCGCACGGACCGTTTTCGCTTCAATCTGCGCATCGAGGCAGAAGCCTCGACCAGCGCCGCCGGCTGGAACAGCTCGGTGGGCGTCTGGCCACGCTGCGCAAGGAGTTGAAGCTCCTGGTCATCGGACGGCTTGTGATTCCCTCTCCAAGCACCTATGCCATGACCGGTTCTCAGCCATCCAGCGGCTACCGGGCTGCAACGACCATCACTGGAACAGTTGGTCGCAGCAACTACGACACCCTGATTCAGCGGGCAGGCCGTTTGCCGGGTGTTCGACTCCAGGGCATGACGTCCCTGACATCCGCTGAAGGCCAGGATCGTCTGCAAGCCCAACTGCTTGAGAAAGCTCTGCAGCGCGGTCACAGTCAGGCAGAGCGAACAGCATCTGCCCTGGGGCTTCGTCGCGTTGTATTGCTGCGCATCGATCAACGCAGTCATGCCAGTCCAAGCCTCTCGGCGATGGGTGTCAATGCCTCACCTCGGTTCAGGCCGGAGGAAGCGCCGCTGCCCAAAGCCAGCCTCAGTCTTGCCTTGGATTACTGCCTTAACTGAGCCTTTTACCCACACTGACGTTGAGCTGTCGGCAGTCAGGCATGGAAGCAAGACGCAGCGATCGACTGCTCTGGGTCACGAGCCTGTTGTTCGTAGTCTGGCTGGTGTGGGTGGAATCCAGCGTTCAGTATTTCGAGGGTTCCCTGGGATCGGATCTGCGTCTGGATTCAGGAGGGGTGGCGCTGGTGGCCGGCAGCTTTCTGTTGCCCTATGGCCTGGTGCAAGTGCCCGTTGGTCGCCTGATTGACCGGGGCAAGGTCGAGCTTTGGCTGCTGCTGGCTGCATTGGCCGCTGCCTGTTGCAGTCTGGTGTTTGCCAGCAGCAACAGCCTGCAGGGGCTGCTGTTGTCGCGGATCGGCACAGGCATGGCCTGTGCGGTGGCGTTCCCGGCATCGGCGGTATTGGCACGACGCAGCCTGCCAGCAGATCGCTTCGCTCTGGCGATGGGATTCACCGATGGCCTGTTGGGCGTCGGCGCCGCGTTGGCGGCCGTGGTGCCCCTGCTACTGGGTCGCTCCGACTGGCGTGATCTGGTGTTGTTTCAGGGGCTCTCAGTGGCCCTGATGGTGGCCCTGCCGATGCTTCTGCTCGGAGGCCGCCGGCGCGCGCCGGCTCAGTTGCCAACGGCAGAGCAGGACATGCGTGTGCAGCGATGGACCAGGGCAGGAGTGAATCGCCTCATTCAGTGCTGCTTGCTCTACGCGTGGGGGCTTGGCTTCGTGTTCGGGATGGCGCAGTACGGCCTGCTCTCAAGCCTGAGGGGCTGGCCCAATTCATTGATGGAAGGTCTCACCCTGATCATGTCGATTGGCCTTGTGGTGGGGATGGTGGCCAGCGGGGCTTTCGGCGGACGCCCTCAGCAACGTGGTGGTCTGCTTCTAACTGGCACCGTGATCACGCTGCTCTCGTTGTTGCTGCTGATCAAGACCTCGCTGCCGCAGGGGGTTCTGATGCTTCCTGCCTTCAGCTTTGGTGTTGGCATCGGTACGTCCGTGCTGGCCTTCCCGATCGCGGAAGCGTCTGCACCTCCCGGGCAGACGGCGATGACCGTTTCGATCGTCAACACCTCAGGAACAGTGATGGGCGGGCTGATGACGATCGTGTCTGGGTTGATTCTTCAGGCCTCTCCTCAGGGAGACCTGTCGCTGGTGCTGCTGATCTATGGCGCACTGGCCCTGTTTGGCGTTGCGATGGCCAGCTGGATCAGTTTCAGCTCTTAGCCGGCTGCCGCTGGCGCCATTCCTTCCAGGCCAGACGTGGTGCCGTCCAGAGACTCAGTAAAACCAGGGGAGTGACCGGCACAGCAGTGATAACAATGAAGGCCTGCAGGGCATTGATCGAGGTGTTGTCGCCCAGGCTGGTGCCGATGCGCAGCAAGACCAGGGTGAGGCTGCCGATCATTAGAGCCCAGAACAACCGCAGCAGGGTTGGTGGTGTCCGCTGCGCACTGACCACCATGGCTGCGGCATAACTCATGGAGTCGGCACTGGTGGCCATGAACAGGACCACCAACACAAGGCCGACAGGAATCAGCAGCCAGGACAGGGGAAGCTGGCCGAGAATCGCCAATAGTGCTCCCGACTCACCGCTGGCTGTGAGCGGGCCGCTGATGGAGCCGGGGTTGGCGACTTCCAGTTGCATGCCAGAACCGCCGAGCAATGTGAACCAGATGTTGGTCACGATCGGGCAGAGGATGGCCACTGCCAGCACCAGTTCGCGCAGAGTGCGGCCGCGGCTCACCCCTGCCGTGAACAGACCCATCAGCGGTGCATAGCCGAGGAACCAGCCCCAATAGAACACGGTCCAGCCATTCACCCAGTTGCCTGGACTGCTGTTGGGGGCAAGAGCCATGCGCGGTAGGTTGGTGAGATAGAGCCCGAATGCGCTGATGAAGTGCTGAATCAGCCAAAGCCCTGGGCCTAGCAGCAGCAGAGCTGCGGCAAGACCAAGGGTCAGCCAGACGTTCAGCTCAGACAGCCACTTGATGCCTCGCTGGATTCCACTCACGGTGGAAGTAGCAAACACTGCAGTTAGCAGCACCACCACCAAAGACTGGAGCCCGGCGCTGTCGGTGAAAGCAGGCAGCATCCCTGCGGCGTTGCTCAATTGAAGAGACAGGAACCCCAGCGGTCCCACGGTTCCTGCGATGGCCGCCACCACGGAGAGGCCATCCGCGAGGTCTCCCAGGGGACCTTCCACCCAGCGGCTGGGAAGAATGCCAACCAGTAGCGTGCGTGGTCGCAAAGCTTCGCCGCGTTGCTCCTGGATCGAGAGTGTGATCGTCACCGTTGTTGCCACCAGAGCCCAGGCCAGGAATCCCCAGTGCAGGAAGCTCACGGCCAAAGAGGGATCAACCGCAGCTGCGGTCGATCCCTCGACTCCAACGAAATAGGGCGCGGGATCCCGGAAGTGGAACAGCGGTTCGGCTGCAGACCAGAACACACCTCCACCGGCCAGCAGCGTGCAAATCAGCACAGCACACCAGTCGAAGAACTTCAGGCTTGGTTTGGCTTCAGCTCCTCCCAGGCGCAAGCTCCCGATCGGGCTAATGGCCAGCATGATGGCAATCACAAACAGCAGCAGCACCATCCACTGCCAGAGGCCGCCGAGAGTGTTGCTCACAATGGCTTTGCCTGAGCTGGTGAAATGCTGCGCCAGTTTGAGGTCAACGGCTGCGACCACCAGAAAGACCAGCAGCGGGCCTGCGCCGATCCACAGGGGCTTGCGTTGCCACCACGCGCTGGTTTCAGTCGTGCCGTCCTGGAGGGTTGATGGGTCGGGCAAGGGAGATCTCTGGGCGAGAGGGGCTTTAGGCGCTGACGGCTTCGCGCTGGTGACTCCAGCAGGAAAGATCCACAGCAGGGGTTTCACCGCTGGCCAGTCGTGCCAGCGAGTCGCCGATCAGGGGCGCAAATTTGAAGGCTTGGCCTGAGCCACCGGCAAACAGGCTCAGCTTTGGGCCTAGACGGTCCAGCACGAAATTGACGTCGCTGGCCATCGAGTAGGGACTGATCACAGTTTCGACCCGTTCCTGGACGCCTTCGACTTCGTTGAACAGGAATGTATCGAGAAGTTCGACCAGCCTTGCCGGTGGCTCGGTGGTCATGGCATTGGGTTCTGCGACACGCAGCTCCCTGGGTGCCCAGTCGATTCCCGCCTTGATGCGTGGCCGGCCGTCGCTGGTGTGGCTGAGCACCGGGAAGCCGTAATACAGGCCTCCGTCATCGCCGCGTTCCTTTTGGAAGCAGAACCATTGCGGATAACGATCCGCCAATGCAGGGTCCACGGTGTAATGAGCCCAGAGCATCGGCCACACCTCGAGTTTTGGCGCGAGTCCAAGCGGAGCCAGCATCAGCTGGCTCCAGATGCCACAGGCCACGACCAGCTGTTCTGCGGCGATGTGGTGGCCATCCTCGAGAGTGACGCCACCACCGTCCGCATCCAGGTTCGCCACCGGGCAGTGTTCCACCAGTTGATGGCCGGCATGACGGGCCGTGCTGATCCAGTGAGCAACAACCTTGTCGCTGCGCACTGCCCCAGCGGTGGGCTCAAACAGTCCGGTGAAATCGCTTTTCGGTTTCAGAGGAAAGCGGGTTGAAATCTGATCGGCATTCAGTGCCTCATATGGGATGCCCTGTTCGTCCATCACCCGGCGGGCCCCTGGGATCGACCCTTCGATCGTTTCCTCATCCCAGCTTTCGCCGTAAAACAGCAACCCATGGGTTTCGCGCAGCTGTTCTCCTGCGTGAATCTCTTCCTCACGCCAGAGCCTGTTGGCCTCCTGAGCCAGACGGCAGAGCACGGGATCGGAATACATCTCCCGGAACATCCGGGTTTCGCCGTAACTGCTGGCCTTGGCGTGCGCAAGAGTTTTGGCCTCGAGCAGCACTACGTCAGTGATGCCTCGACGAGCCAGGGATGCTGCACAGCTGAGACCAGCCATGCCACCGCCGACAATCACCACCGAGGCCTTGGAAGGAAGAGCGGCCGAGCTCATGCCACGTCTCCGAAGCTGAGCCCGATCGGATCGGTCTCCCGTTCGGCGGTGACTTCCACAAGAGCTGCTCCAACCGAGAGGCCCTGATCGCGCTGATTCAGGTAGTCAGTTGCTCTTTGGCGTACCTCGCTGCGCACGAAGGCGTAGACATCCTCCGCGCCTGCACCTTTCCAGGCGTCGGGTGAGAAGCGCTCGATTGAGTCAGCGATCACGGCACCGGCATTCACCAATGGATCCGGCAGCACACGGATGCCGCGGCGACGCAGGTCGTCGGCGAGCTGAGTGCTCTGGAACGGAGCATTGGCTGCTGGAACAACAGATTTGACCCTCAGGGCAGAGGCGATTTCAGCATTGATCAGACCTGAGATCGAGCAGGGAAGCAGCAAATCCAGCTTCAGCTCCCACCAGGGACAGTCCTGAGGCAGAGGAGTGGCACCAGGGAAGCCTGCACGTTCTGGACTGAGATCTACGGTGAACACTGTCCAGCCATGTTTAACCAACACGCGAGCCACGGTGCCGCCGACGGCGCCACAGCCATGCACCAGCGCGCGGCCAGGTTTCGCGTCAGCCAGGGTCGATTCGAGCACGGCTTCAACGGCGCCGAGGGTTCCATGAGCTGTTGCTGCGCTGGCATCCACAGGACTCCCGACGGCTGCAAGCACGTGGGGAGTGAGCTCCGTCAGGCGCTCCATATCCTCCAGGCTGGTATTGAGATCACAGCCGGTGATCATGGCTCCGTCGAGAGACTCCAGAAGCTCTGCGGTGATGCTGATCAGTTCGTCCTTCACCGCCTCCGGTTCGGCGGCGCGCGCCACGATCTTGCCGCCGGCAAAACCGGTGCCATAGAGGTCGTGCTTGTGGGTCATCAGCCCAGCAAGTCGCTGTCCATCGGCGATGCAGGCCTCATCGCTGGGGTAATTGAGCAGACGCAGGCCGCCGTTGGCCGGGCGGCGCGCATCGGTGTTCTCGGCCACCACGAACACCGACAGATGCTCGGAGACATGTTCAGCTAGCACCGAGACATCCGGCGCGGGTCGGGTTGTGGTTGTCATCAGGCCACTTTCTCCATCATTTGGTGGTGCTCCACGTAATCCAGGCTCCACTCAGAAGGGGCGTCCGCGATGCGTTGTTCAAGGCGCTTGTACACCTCATCTGCCACGGCATCTCCAGCAGTGCTGGCAAAGCTGTGTCGGCTCCAGCTGCGGATCGTGGCCATCAGTCCAGCGGCGAACGCTGTCGTATCGCCGTTCTCCTCCCAGCGGCGGCGGTAAGGGCACTTGACGTACACCGTGCGCTCATCCACCAGACGCAGACCATTGCGGTAAGGCGCCGAGCTCTGATCTTTCAGCGGCGCCATGAACTCCTCGGGTGACTTGTAGAAGTTCAGCACCGTTCCCTTGCGGTACTGCTCTTCAGTGATCACGCCTTCGTCAGCAAGGCTCTTCCAGATCTGATGCAGCTGGTCGTGCACATTGCGGGTTTCACCGCCGTTGTGGCCGAGGTAACGACCCTCTCCATCGCGAGACAGGTTCACCGTCAGCAGGCGTCCACCCACTTTCAGCTCTTTGCTGCGCAATTCCAGAACGTAAGTCCAGTCTTTGAGCGCCTGCGCCTTGAAACGCTGCAGAGCATCGGCATCACCGGATGCCAGCACGTGGGTATGGGTATTCAGCGGTCCTGGCGACTCGCTTAGCCAGTGCATCGCGGTGGCGGAAAAGCCAAAGCTCACCGTGTTCGGACCCACCGATGGCTCATAGAAGCTGCGGGCGCTCACCAACACGGTGGGCTTGGGAGTGCGCGGAATCTGCAGCGCCAGATTTTCAGCCAGGGCAACGTTGTCGTTGCTGGGCAGATCATTGCCGATCAGGGTGAGGTGGGCCTGGGGCTGGTTGGCATGCAGGCGATCCAGCACCTGGTGCCACAGACCCACGGCCGTGCCGCCATCGGCAGCTCCGTAATCGATCAGGACATGGCTGTCAGCGGCAGCAAGTTGGTCAACACAAGTCAGGGCCCAGTCTGAGGCGGCTTCGATGCAAAGCAGAGCGCCTTCAGTCTGTGCGCTGTAACCGGTGGTCATGGCGATGGCCATCGACCTCGTCAGCGACAGATCACACCGTACAGGAACTGTTTGTCAGCACCTCGTCACAATCCGTGCATTGACGGGTTTCACTGCTGAGAAAGCAGTTGGCGCAGGCGTGGTTCCAGCAAGCTGAAAGCACGACCACGGTGACCGTGGGCTTTTTTCTCCTTCAGAGACATTTCCGCGAACGTTTTTTGTGTGCCTTCAACTTCAAAAATCGGGTCGTAACCGAAGCCCTGATCACCCCTCGGTGATCGAGTAATCCATCCCTTGCACTGGCCCTCCACTTCGAGCAAAACCGTGCCGTCCGGTGCCGCCATACAGAGGGCTGCACAGAAGCGGGCGGTGCGGTTGTCTTCAGATTCGAGCGCTTGCAGCAGTCGTGCGATCCGTTCTGGATCGCTGGGTGCATAGCGGGCGGAGTGAACACCTGGAGCTCCCTCCAGAGCATCCACGCTTAGACCGGAATCGTCTGCAAGAGCCCACTCCCCGGTCTCTGCAGCCACGGCAAGCGCTTTGATGCGGGCGTTGGCGGTGAAGGTGCTACCGGTTTCCTCGATCTCTAACCCTTCAGGCTGTGCTTTCACAATCAGTGGTAGTCCGCTGAGGAGACCTTCGAATTCCCGCACCTTGCCGGAGTTGCCGCTGGCGATCACCAGGTTTTGCGTCTGCATGCTCAAGCGCTCTCGGCAAAGCTGCGGGCCCAGGCGAGCACAGCCTCTACACGATCGCTGTCGGGTGCTTCGCAATACAACCTGAGTAGGGGTTCAGTGCCGGAGAAGCGCAGCATTAACCAGTGGCTAGGTCCAAGCCTCAGTTTCACACCGTCCGTCGTGATCACTTCCGATACGGTCTGTCCTGCGACTTCAGCCGGAGGCTGGGTTGACAGCAGATGCTCCAGGCGTCGGCGGGACTCCATATCGGCCAGGCGCAGATCAAGCCTGTCGTAATGACTCGAACCTCCGCAGCGCAGACGCAGAGCCTGCATTCGAGCTCCCAGTGGCTTGCCTCCCTGAACGAGAGCCTCCAGCACGAGCATGGCGGCGAACAGTGCATCGCGTTCAGGCAGGTGCATGCCGAAGCCAACGCCTCCCGACTCCTCCCCGCCGATCAGCACCTCACCCGCCAGCATCTCGGCTGCGATGTATTTGAAGCCCACAGGAAGCTCCAGCACCTGCCTGCCATGGTCCTCCGCTACCAGACGCATCAGGTCGGAGCCACTCACGGTTTTGACCACGGTTCCAGGCAATTGCCTTGCTCCGGCGAGGTGATCGATAAGCAGTGGCATCAGTTGCTGGGTGCTGCAGAAACAACCGTGCTCATCGACTGCTGCGATGCGGTCGCCATCACCGTCGAAGACCAGACCCACTGCTGGCTGCCCGTTTCGACTGGAAGTCTGAACCGCAGCAATCAGCTCCTGCAAGTGAGCAGCGAGCGGTTCCGGAGGGCAGCCACCGAAGAGAGGATCACGCTGGCTGTGCATCTCGCAAACGAGGCCCTCGGCATCGGTTCCGAGCAAATCAGACACACAACCTGCCGCAGAGCCATGCATCGGGTCCACGATCACCCGCAGGCCCATGGCCTTCAGCCCAGAGCTGATGGCGCCCAGATTCAGCTGGGTTCGCAGCCCCTCAAGGTGTTCGCTGCGGGCGTCAAAGCGTGGCAGCTCTCCCGCAACCGGCACGTTGATGCTGCCTGCAGCCAATCGCCGCTCCACCGCGGCAGTGAACGTGCCGTCCACGGATCCGCCGAACGGTCCTTTGATCTTTAAACCCAACCATTCGGGCGGGTTATGGCTGGCCGTGATCACAAGGGCTCCCATTGCCCGTCGCTGCACCACGGTCCAGCTGCATGCCGGTGTGGGAACAGGAGTGCTCGTGAGTAGGGGTTCCAAGCCAACCCCGCGCACGGAAGAAGCGATCGCCTCCGCAAGTTCCGGTGCCAGGAAACGGCGGTCGTAGCCGATCACCACCGTCTTGCTGTTGAGTTGATCCGGTGCTTGATGGGCGAGCTCCTGGGCCGCCGCCGCCGCCACTGCCAGCAACCGCTCCACGGTGATGTCCACCCCGAGGATTCCTCGCCATCCGTCGGTGCCGAAACGGATCGGAGCTGCGCTCAGAGGGAGGGGAGCTGACGCCATGGCATGCCTGCAGTCCATCTGGATTTAGCAGTTGGCCGCCTTAACCTCGGGCCATGGGTGACACCCCTTCTGCTGACAAGCCACTCACCGACCGACTGCTGCGCAGCTGGTCCCGCTGCCGGCGTCGGGCCTGGCTCGATCGCCATGGTGATCAGGGCAAGAGGGTTTACACCGCCCACCGCACCCTCCAGCTTGATGATCAGCAACGCAGTTTTGTTGCGTTATTGCCGCACAAGCCTGGACATGGGCTCGCTGCCTGCGAGCGGGGTGAAGTCGGTGTGGTGGGACTGAGGCTGCGTGGGCGTACTGCAGAGGGATACAGCATCGAGGCGCATCCAGCTCTGCTGCAGCGCCAGCCCGGACGCAGTCGCTGGGGTGATTACATGTATCGCCCCGTCTTGGCCAGGCAGGGGCGACGACTCACCAGGGAGCATCGACTGCAGCTGGCATTGGCAGCTCGTCTGCTCGCTCTGTTTCAGGACGCTCCTGTCAAGGACGGGCTGGCTCTGGCGGGAGCAGGCCGCTACCTCGAGAAGGAAACTGTTGCTCTCGGTGAGTCCCTGCAGCGTCAGCTGGATGAGGCACTGCGCAAATTGGCATCTGATCTGGAGCGGGCCGAGCCACCTCCGCTTGCCTCTGACCGCCGTAAGTGTTCGTTGTGTAGCTGGCGAGGTGTGTGCAACGCCGAGGCCCGCCGGGTTGGACATCTAAGTGAGGTCAGTGGTATTGGCGCCAAGCGACGGGAGATGCTCCTCGAGCTGGGGATTGATGGCCTAAAAGCACTTGCTGATGCTGATCCGCATCGTCTGGCGGAGCAGCTGCAGCGATTTGGAGAGCAACACGGAGCCGTGGCGGCTCCCCTCGTAGCTCAGGCTCGAGCCCAGCGGGATGGGCAGGCGCAGGCTCTGGCCGATTCCTTCGCCTTGCCAGAACTAAGGAATGCGCCTGGGGTACTGCTCTATGACATCGAATCAGACCCGGATGCCCGTGATGACTTTCTGCATGGATTTGTCTGTCTACCCCGGGATCCCGACGGCCGCTGGGCTCTTGATCGAGCCAGTTATCACCCTCTGTTGATGATGCAGGAGCATGGTGAGAGGCGTTGCTGGCAACGCATCAAGCGATTTTTGAACCGTTATGAGGGCTGGCCCGTCTTGCACTACGGCGAGACGGAGTCACTGGCTTTGTGCAAGATGGCCCAACGCCAGGCCGTCAGTGATGAGGACCGACAGGCCCTGCGTTGCAGGCTGGTCGATGTGCATGCCCGGTTGCGCACTCACTGGCGACTTCCCCTCAATAGTTATGGGTTGAAGACAGTCGCCGATTGGCTTGGATTCAGCTGGAGTCAGGCTGGGGTGGATGGTGCAAGGGCGCTGCTCTGGTGGAGGCAGTGGCGTGGCACCGGACCACAAGACCGTGGGCATGTCCAGGCTCTGCGCTGGATCTTCACCTACAACCGCGATGATGGTTTGGCCACCTGGGCGGTGGCTGCATGGATGTTCGAAGTCGATAGTCGCTCTCAACCTCGAGCGGGCGGGTCGCAGAAGGCGCTGGGTCGTGCGATGGAGACCTCGACATCACTGTCTCCCGCTTGCAGTGTTTCCGCGCCGAGCGCCTGACGCCTGACCAGGGCGAGGCCGAAACTGCTCCCTGTTGCCGTGTCTTTGGAAACGCTGGTGATAATTCCGGCACGCGAGTTATTCAGCTTGAGCTGATCGCCGCTTTTCAGGACCTTTTGAATCTCAGAGGTGCTTTGCCAGCATCGCAGCTGCTGTTTCACACCACCGCGGGACGCCAGCTTGGCCATGGTTTCCTGTCCGAGATAACAGCCTTTGTTCAGCTCGACCCAATCGGACAAACCCAGTTCAAAGGGATTGGTGTCGCCAGTGAGCTCCTGATCTCCCAGCGGCCAGCCCTGCTTGTTCCGCCAGCATTCCAGTTCTGTGGCGTTGCAGGCTCTGAGTTCTGCCCAGGAGGTCGGTGGCTCTCTGGCTTCACTCAGCCAGATCACTTGGGTGAAGTCGGGCGCCTTTCCAGTCTCAAGGCGTTGCATCCGGCGTTGCTGGCGCTGCTCTCCCAGCCGCACTTGGTCTGCGGGAAAGATCACCCGATCAAACCCGCCAGCGACGCTGCTGCTGTCTCCGTTGAGCACGAGCACATCGGCGCCAGCCGAATCCAGGCGAATTTCAAGCAGGGCCTGCACGCGGCCTGTGGCATTGAGCCAACAGGCCTTGATCAGATCGCCGTGGGCGCAGCCATCCACCCTGGCGCTGGTCTGGCCATGCAGAAAGCTGCTGCATCCTTGACCCTCAAGACGGATGAGGGGGAATAGCGCATCCCAGATCAATGCTGTTGCGTTCTGATCCCTGCTTATCACTGTTCAAGCTCCTTGGCTCTGGCAGCCACCTCGCTCAGTCGAAACAGGCTGACCAGTTCCAGGCCCGCTTGATCCATGGCCTCCTGACCACCTTCTTCACGATCCACGATGGTGACCACGCGCCGAACGGAATATCCAGCTTCTTTCAGCTGGTTAACAGCCTGGATCGAGGACCCACCGGTCGTGACGACGTCCTCCAGAACCGTGACTAAGGCACCTGATGCAGGCAATGGGCCTTCTAGCCAGGTACCAGTGCCATGGCCTTTGGCCTGTTTGCGCACAATGAGTGCATTCAGATCACGGCCCTGCTGCGCTGCCGCCATGGCCACCCCGCTCACCAGGGGATCGGCCCCAAGCGTGAGCCCTCCAACGGCCGCGGCATCGTTGTCCACCAGGGCCAGCATGGCGGGACTGAGCAGTGCCAGGCCGCTGCCACTGAGGGCCACCGGTTTGCAATTCACATAGTGTTCGCTGCTGCGACCCGATGCGAGGGTGAACTGCCCGTGCCGATAAGCCTCCCGGGCCAGTCGGTCCAGCAGGACCTGGCGATCCATTGATGGGTCGGAATTGACGGGCATGGGGCTGGTGCTTCGCGGATCCTCTGCCTAGTTTGCGCTCAGTGGTGCCTCCTCCCTTGGACAGGCTTCGATTCAGAACTTTGCTTCTGCTTCTGTCACTGAGTTCGTTTCAGGCAGCTGCAGTGGCTCGACCGGTGGTCTGCTCCACCACATTGGAGGCTCCTTCGACTGCGATCTCTGCAGGAGATGTGACTCCATCACCGGTTGAGGTCACCCGTTGCGGGCCGGTGCAGAGCACTTCAGCCTTGATGGAAGAGCGCTTCTACAGCTGGACAGCTCCTTATGCCAGCGGTGTGGATCTCCTGCACCAGGTCACGGACCTGCTGGGCATTGCTGTTGCCGGGCCTCAGGGCAACCGCTTCATGGGATTCGGTTTCCCTGATCAGACGATTATTTGGGACGGGACTGCTGTCGAGAACACCTACACGATGCTGCTTGAGGATCAAAGTGATCCGATTCCCTGGCGCACGGTTGATATTCCCAACGGCTTCAGTGGCAGCCTTGCCGAAGACATTGGCAGCCCATCCCCTGATCTCATTCAGGGCGAGGATGCCTTTCAGCCGGTGCGTGCCCTGTGGTAAATCCACGGATCAGGGGGGTCTAGCAATCTGGTGAATGCAGCGAACTCATAATTCGCCTAAGGCGGGTTCGATCCCCGCGACCCCCATCGTTTGGTTCCAATGCGCACCCTGCTGCTGATCGCGCTGCTGGTTCTTCCGGCTCTGTTTTCAGCTGCTGAGGTGGCTCTCCTGCGGCTCAGGCCAAGTCAGGTGCAGGCTCTCAGCGAGGAGGGCCGCCCTGGTGCCCAGTCGGTGCAGCGACTGCAGCGGCATCTGCGCATTGCTCTGCTGATGACACAGTTCGGGGCTTGCCTGTCGTTGGTAGCCCTGGGCTGGATCGGTCGTGGATTTGGTCAGCGCTGGTGGCCCCTGGAGGTTACTGCTGGCCGCTGGTGGGATCTCGCCTGGTTTTTGCTGCTGGTCGTGCTGGCCACCCTGGTTGCCGGCTTGCTTCCACGGGCCTGGGTGCTCAGCCGTCCCGAGTTCGCTGCCTTGCAGCTTGGACCTGTGCTCGAGGGCGCGATCCGGGTGCTGAGTCCACTGTTGTCGGCACTCGACAGCCTGGCTTCGCTGTTGCTGCGATTCGTAGGGCTCACCCACCGCTGGGATGCACCAGTTCCTGCCCTCACGGCCGGCGAGCTGGAGACCCTGATCGAGAGTGGCGCGGTGACCGGTCTCAAACCCGACGAACGCAACATCCTCGAGGGTGTGTTCGCTCTGCATGACACTCAAGTCCGTGAGGTGATGGTGCCGCGATCCGGCATGGTCACCCTCCCCGTTGAGGTGCGTTTCGCTGAGCTGATGGACGCGGTGCATCGCACCCGCCATGCGCGCTTCCCCGTGATCGGTCAGTCGTTGGATGATGTGCGGGGAGTTCTTGATCTGCGGCGTCTTGCCGAGCCGATCGCTCGAGGGGAGCTGCGCGAAGACTCCTGGCTTGAGCCCTACCTGATGCCTGCGCAGACGGTGCCGGAAACCAGCAACCTTGCTGATCTGCTGGCCATCATCCGCTCGGGTAACCCGCTGCTGCTGGTGGTCGATGAACATGGCGGAACGGAGGGCCTGGTGACCGCAGCAGACCTCACCGGAGAAATCGTTGGCGATGAACCTGACGATGAAACCGATGAACCAGACCTGGTGCCGATGGAGGGCCAGCCGGGGACCTGGCTTG
Source organism: Synechococcus sp. GEYO (assembly GCF_900473955.1). NCBI lineage: Bacteria > Bacillati > Cyanobacteriota > Cyanophyceae > Synechococcales > Synechococcaceae > Synechococcus > Synechococcus sp. GEYO. The sequence continues at coordinate 78,325 of NZ_UCNL01000013.1, read as the reverse complement.
TTGCCGGAGATCTGGAGATTGTTGAGCTGAATCGCCAGCTGCAGCTGGATCTCCCGGAAGCCAGTGACCATCACACCTTGGCCGGCTTCCTGCTGGAACGGCTCCAGCACATCCCTTCACCGGGCGAAGCATTGCGCCATCACAACATCCAGTTCGAGATTGTTGCTATGGCTGGTCCCCGCATTGTGAGGGTGCTTTTGGTCCTCATTGAGGAGCCGGATTCGCCGATTGACCCCGACAATCCAGACCAGGGATTGATGTAATTCACTCCCCATTGCACTGATCACCGATAATCAGCCGGTTCGTGCAGGCCCACTGATGACCGACGCCATGGTTCCGGTGAAGGTCGGCGTGATCGGGATCGGCAACATGGGTTGGCATCACGCGCGCGTGCTCAGCCTGCTCAAGGACGCGGATCTGGTTGGTGTTGCCGACCCTGACGCTCAACGTGGGGCTCTGGCCACCGAGCAGTTTGGATGTCGCTGGTTTTCTGATTACCGCACCATGCTCGAGCAGGTTGAGGCGGTCTGCATCGCGGTGCCGACCCTCCTGCATCACTCCGTTGGTCTGGCTTGCCTGGAGGCCGGCTCTCACGTGCTGATCGAGAAGCCGATCGCCGCCAGCCAGGAGGAGGCCGCTGCCCTGATTGATGCTGCCAGCCGAGTGGGCCGCTTGCTTCAGGTGGGCCATATCGAACGCTTCAATCCCGCGTTCCGTGAGCTCACCAAGGTGGTGGCGAACGAAGAGGTGGTGGTGCTCGAAGCCCGTCGTCACAGCCCCCATGCCGATCGGGCCAACGATGTGTCCGTGGTGCTTGATCTGATGATTCACGATCTGGATCTGGTGCTCGAGCTGGCCAGTTCCTCGGTGGTGCAACTGGCGGCGGCGGGTGGTCGCAGCTCAGAGGGCCCGATCGATTACGTCAACGCCACGCTCGGGTTTGAAAACGGCGTGGTGGCCAGTCTCACGGCCAGCAAGATGAGTCATCGCAAGATCCGAACGCTCAGTGCGCATTGCCGGGCCAGCCTTGTTGAAACCGACTTCCTCAATCACAACCTGCACATTCACCGCCGGGCCCACGAGTGGTATTCCGCGGATCACGGAGAGCTGCTCTACCGCAACGACGGCTTCATTGAGGAGGTGAGCACCACCTCGATTGAGCCTCTGTATGCCGAGCTCGAACACTTTTTGCAATGTGTTCGTGGACGAGAGACTCCTGCTGTCGATGGTCAGCAGGCTTCGAGAGCCCTGCGACTGGCTGATCTGATTGAACAGGCTGTGGAGCAGCCCGGCGTTGGTGTTGCGATCGAGACCCCCATCTGATTGGGATCAGTGCAGTCTTTCCTGATCCGCGAGTTCCCTCAGGGCTTCGATCTGCCACTGCCGACATTCGGCCGGAGATGACCGGTAGAACTGATCCCAGGCAGCGGCTTTGTGCTGGGAATAGTCCACGGTGTTCTGCTCGGGATGACGATTCCTCCAGCCCACTCTCACGGCGTGGCCGATGACCACATCAAGGGCGATGTCGTCGTCGAAGCGCATGTCGGGATTGGCGGTTGAAAAGGCCATCAGCGAGAGCAGGCTTTCCGTGCAGAGCTGCCGGTATTCCGGAGCTCCAATGCGACTGAGCAGATGCTCCACCTGAATGGCGAAGTTGCGTTCGCCCGGGGTTTTCTCGCGAACCAGCGCGTTGGTCAGACGGTTGCGGCGCTCCAGTTTGTCGCCGATCACCAACCCACGGCAGTGGTGCAGCAGTGACCAGATCCCCGCATAAAACTCTTTGGGCACCTGTTGCAGTGAGCCCAGGCGGATCCGGTGTTGCAGCCAGTCGCTACCGCTGGGGCTTTCATCCAGGGGTTCGGGGATGTTCCATTGCACCTTGCCGCTCAGGTGCAACAGTTCCCGACGTTGCAGTGCGGCTCTGGCATGGTCAACGTCGGCCAGCACCGTGCGCAGGCGCAGGCTGATGCGGTGAGGAGGTTCATCGCACAGGGCTTCGAAGGCTTCGTCCTGACTGCACTGCTTCTCGGCGGCCAGCTCTGAGGTCAGCAGCAGCAGCAGCTGCCCGAGCTGGAAGGTCAGAGAGCCTCGGATCATGCTCGGTTCGCGCCTGGCAATCCCGTCCAGTGCAAGCAACAACTCCTGCTGGAGCATCCGTTCGCGTCCGTCACTGCCACAGGTGCGCTCGATCAGTGCTGCGATCGACTGGCTGGAGACAGGACTGGTTAGCCGGGAGTCGCTGCTGTAGTTGCGGCCGATCACGACCTGTTTCTGGCGGCTCAGCAGGTCCGTGAGTGCGTCTTCCAGTTGAGGATGAACCAGACCCATTGCCCCGGCGCAGCGTCTGGCCACGTTCCAGTCCTCCTGGCTGAGGCCGCGGCGATAGATCTCCTGCAGCAGGGTAGACAGCTCAACTGGAGTTCCCTTGGGTCCGCTGAGGATGGCCTGCTGACCGAGTCGTTGCGTCAACAGCTCCAGGACTTCCGCTTGTTCCCTTAGCGAATGGCTGCTCCACAGCCTCTGGCGTAGCTCTTCCAGGGGAATGTCATCCAGTTCCTGCTCCTGGGCCGCTGTCAGGTCACTCAGGTCTGTGGAGGCCTGCAGCAGTTCAGCTGCCTGTTCTGCCTTGTCAGGCTCGGTCGTGTTCTCTCTCTTATCCGGCAGTGTTAACCACTGGGCTTTGCTGGCCAGGGTCTCAAGATCAGCGAAATCCACAGCAACGTCTTCGACGCTGCCGCTCTGCAGGCGTTGGGTGAGTTCCAGCAGAAGCGTTTGGTGTCTTTCCAGCAGAGCGGCTTGCACGGGGATCAGTAGCAGGGGTGCTCCCTGGCCCTGCCAATGCCGTTGGAGTAGATGCAGCTCGTTGATGATGCTTTCGATCAGCTGTCGTGGGTCATGGCTGAGAAAGAACGTGCCCTCCTCCAGTACTGCCGGCAGAAAAGCCAGTTTTTGTTCGCCTTGGCGATAGAGGCGAGCCGTCACCGCTGTTTCCGGTCGCAGTGGTGGGTGACCGCTGAGACCCAAGGCGTCGTCGGCGCCAACGTTGCCTAACCGTTCTCGTAGGGCCTCAGATGGCAGCACTGGTAGGTCAGCGGCTTCAGGATCGCTGACCGGTAACCCGAGCGTCTGGAGTTGTCGCGCGACGGCATCAGTTGCAGGAACCAGCGACACCAACACTGTTTCGGCTCCCAGCATGGCGGGCAGTCGCCGTCCGCAGGGGTCAAGATCCTCCGCCTTGATCAGTCCATCCAGCAGCATCTCTCCAATCCAGGCGAGGCTCTGGGTCCAGAGCAGCGGCATGTTTTCGTTGGCAATGCGGCGCTGACTCCCTGGTGCCCGCCGTTCCAGCTCCAGCTGTTCGGCGGGCACCAGGTAGAGCTCTGGGAACAGTCGTTCTCCATCGCGTTCCACCTGCAGTGCCTGCAGACGTTCACGCCAGAGGTTGGCCTCGTCCCAGCGCTGCTCGAAGCAGGCGGTGACCAATTCGTAGGCGAGAAACAGTGGCCATTCCGATTCGATTCCTTCAAAGGTGGCCAGTTCTTCACGCTCGTAGTGCAGCCGGGTGATGTCTTCCACCACCGTTTGATGACCATCCCTGCGAAAGCGTTTGTAGCCGTAGGGACCTCCCAGTTCGCGCCTGATCCGCCTGTTGGTGCGCTCCACCAGCGCCCGGTCTTCCACCGCCCAGGCGGGGTAGCCGATCACCGAGAGGCAGGCGCTGTCGACTTCTTTGCTGGCTGATTCACGCGGCAGCAGCCCCGTCAGGGCTCGTCTCAGACGCACCACAGCACCGTGGGGAATCAGCACCTGCATGCTTCCGTCTCCGTGGGACGCGCAGAGGTCAACCCCGTCAAGTGACTCCAGTGCGGCTTTGGCCATGCCGATCGAACTGGCATTTCGTTCCGGCAGGCCGTGATTGCCCTTGTCGCCCCGCTCCCAGATCCCGTAATCGGCAACGCGGTAGGCCCTGGCCACGTAGTACACCAGGTTCTGGATGAAGGATGCTTCGTGATGGTTATGGATGACAGCCAGACCACTGGAGCTCAGCTGGGCCAGCTGCAGCAGAAACAGTGATGTGGCATCCAGCTGCAGATGCCCCCATCCATCATCGGGAACGACCGGGGATCCACTGGCACTGTCGTATTTCGCATGCAGAGCATCCAGGGGATCGAGGCTGCTTTTAAAGCGCTCCACTTTTTCGGCCTGACGCATCATGGCGTTTAGTAATCCGCGCATCAGGTCGATGACGCGCTGCTCGAGCTCCCAGCAACGTTGACAGCTGCCTTGTTGGCGCCGGTGGGCGATCGCCAGCCCCCAGACGCACTGAATCGAATAAATGCAGTCGCGAACCCAGGCGTCACCGTAATTGCCATGCACGGTGTGGGCCGTACTGGCAGGCAGCAGCCCACTGATCGGGTTCTGTCGCTGCAGCACCACTCGCTCGATGGAGCGGTCGAGCTGTGTCAGTCGTTGCGCCCGCAGCTGATCCTCTTCACGGGTCGGGTTCGACAGAACCATGGTGGCTAACGCGACCGGATCTAGATTCTCTCGTGCAGCGGACACGCGGATGGAAGTACTGACAACGGGTCCGCGCGATCAACGTCGTTGCCATGTTCTCGATATTCCCGTTGATGCCTGCAGGGATGTCGCAGCCGCAGCCATCGGCCTGCATGCGGAGCGTGGAGGTCAGATCGTCACGCTGAATGCAGAGATGACGATGCTTGCGCGCCGCAACATCGACCTGGGTGCTGTCATCCGCGCTGCGGATCTGGTGGTTCCTGATGGGGCAGGGGTGGTCTGGGCTCTCGCTCGCCAGGGCGTCAGGGTGAAACGCAGTCCAGGAATCGAGCTGGCCTGGTCGTTGCTCAATTACGCCGAAGCCCATGGGTGGCGCGTTGCACTGGTCGGAGCGTCGCCTGAAGTGATGGACAGGCTGTGTGACCGCCTTGCTCAACAGAGCCCTGAACTGCAGTTGGTCTTCGCAGAACACGGATATCAGGACGCCAGTGCCTGGCCGGAGCTTGAAACAAGGTTGCGGCGACTTAGCCCTGATCTGGTGCTTGTGGCACTAGGGGTGCCACTGCAGGAGATTTGGATTCAGAGAATGCGCGTCCAGCTGCCTGGTCTTTGGATGGGCGTCGGCGGCAGCTTTGACGTCTGGTCAGGTTTGAAGCAACGTGCCCCAGGTTGGACCAGCCGTTTGCAATTGGAATGGCTTTACAGACTGTTGCAAGACCCAAGCCGCTGGAGGCGCTATCTCGCACTGCCTCACTTCGCCTGGTCGGTGCTCTGTCGCGGAAAGCGACACCGCTGAACGCTTTAGCGGAAACCGACGGAGGCCTGCCAGACGAAGGCCAGCAACAGGAAAAACAGAGGAATGATCGGGAGGATGTCGACCAGCGGACCGAAAGCCTGATAGGCCTCTGGAAGTTGGGCCAGCAGATCAAGTGAGAAAGCAGCCATCCCGGCGGAAAACGGTCAATGAGCGGACGCTACCACGTGTGATGAGCCGGGGAGTCCTCTTCCCAGGGAGCGAAATCCTCTGAAAAACAGCCGTCCTTGATCGCCTGCCCCATGGCGGTGGTGAAGCGGATCAGATGCGTGAGGTTGTGCAGGCTGAGCAGGGTTAGCCCCAGCAGCTCATCACTGCGGATCAGGTGGTGCAGATAGGAGCGGCTGTGTTGACGGCAGGCTTGGCAGGGGCAGCTTGGATCCAGCGGTGTGTGGTCGTGGCGGAAACGGGCGTTGCGCAGATTCCAGCGTTCCCCATCCACCAGGGCTGTGCCGTGCCGGCCAAGCCGTGTCGGCAAGACGCAGTCGAACAGATCGATCCCGTTGGCGACGGCAACGCTCATTTCCCTCAGAGTTCCGATCCCCATCAGATAGCGAGGGCGATCATTCGGCAGCAGGGGAGTGACCTGGCGCACGATCCGATGCATGTCTTCCACCGGCTCGCCCACGCTGACTCCGCCGATGGCAATTCCCGGCAGATCGAAGCCGGCAACCGCCCTGGCGCTGGCGTCACGCAGGTGTGGGAAACATCCTCCCTGCACAATGCCGAATAGGGCCTGATCGGACTTCTGATGGGCGCTCACGCAGCGCTCCAGCCAGGCATGGGTTCGACGACTGGCCTCCTCCACATCGTTCTCAGTTGCTGGATAAGGGGGACATTGATCGAAGGCCATGGCCACGTCCGCCCCGAGTGCCATCTGGATCTCCATCGATCGCTCCGGGGTCAGCAGGATGCGGCTGCCGTTGCGTGGATTGCGGAAATCCACGCCGTGGTCATCGATGCGATTGAGATCGCCAAGACTGAAGACCTGAAATCCACCGGAATCGGTGAGTATCGGTCCGTTCCAGCCCATGAACCGATGCAGCCCACCCGCGGCCTCCACAACCGCCTCGCCTGGTTGCAGATGCAGGTGGTAAGTGTTTGACAGCACCATCTGGGCACCGGTGGTTGCCAGCTGGTCCGTGCTGACCCCCTTCACGGTGGCCAGGGTCCCCACCGGCATGAACCGCGGCGTATCGACGACTCCATGCGGGGTTGAGAAGGTTGCACAGCGTGCTTCCGTGCGCGAACAGTGAGCGCTGATCTTGAAGTCGAACACGCGCACCTCCGCCCGACCTATGACCCTACGGTGAGTGAACTCCCTGATCTGCGCTGCTCTGCGGTCTGCCTCTCCCACTTGGTTGCGTGATCTGGCCGGTGCCTGGGTGTTTTATTCAGTGCTCCCTGGCGGGCCATGGCCCTTACCCCGTTTCGAGCGCATTGCCCGTTTTGCTCCCTGGATCGGAGCCGTGATCGGTGGGCTGATGGCAGCCCTCTGGCTGTTGCTCAGTGCTCTGAACTGGCCACCTGTGGCGATCGCTCCTGCGGTCTTGGCTCTTGGTCTCTGGCTTACAGGTGGGCTTCATCTGGACGGACTGATGGACACGGCCGACGGTTTGGCTGCCGGGAACAGTCGTTGTCTCGAGGCCATGGATGACAGCCGTGTCGGGGCCAGTGGGGTTCAGGCGGCGTTCATCGCGCTGCTGCTTCAGTTTTCAGCGCTGGTTCAGCTGGGTCGGTTCGCTCCTGCGGCCCTGGTGGTCTCCGCGATTTTCGCGAGGGTCTCGCCGCTTTGGGCCATGGGCCGCTTCCCTTACCTACGCCAGCAGGACACGGGGACTGCGGCGTTCCATCGCAGCAACTGGGGTGGTTGGCGTGAAGGCAACCCGACCCTGTTGCTGTTGCTTGCTACAGGCCTGCTGGTATGGGGGCTAGAGCCTCGGCTACTCATCGCTTGGGCCGGTGTTGCGTTGCTTGGGACCTGTGCAGCTCTTTGTCCTGCTGAGTGGCTGGGCCGGCGTCTGGGGGGACATACCGGCGACAGCTATGGCGCAACATTGATGATCTGCGAAACGCTCACGCTGCTGGGTTTTGCGTTGCTTGTTCCTGCTCTGTTGCCGGCAGCTTGAGCAGAAAGGCATTGCCCTGCGCAGGCAGATCTGCATCCAGCGTTTTCGGTTCGGTGTGAAGGTTCAGTGAGCCACCGCGGTTTTCCGCCAGGCGACGGGCCAGCGAAAGACCCAGTCCAGAGCCTGGACGATCGGTGCTGCTGCTGCCGCGTACTCCTTGCTGGAAAATGCGCTCATGCTCCGTGGCGGGAATGCTTGGGCCTGCGTCCCAGACGCAGATGGCATGGTTCAAGAGCTTCAGGCCTAGTGCGCAGCCGGGCGGGCTGTAGCGGAAGGCGTTTTCCAGAAGGTTGGCCACGATTTCAGCCATCACGGCATCGGCAGCCGGTCGAGCGGCTTGGGTCCAGGCAGTCCACTGATCAGGGCCATGCCAGGGCCTGTTTTGCAGGGTTGCTGTGGCAGAAGCCCTCTGGATCAGAGGATTGAGCACGTCAGCCACGGTCAGGTCAGGAGCATCTACGGGAACGGGTGGTAGCAGCAGAGGTGTGGACGCATCAGCCTCCAACCTGAGCTCGCCCTGGCCGATCCGGTCCAGGGACTGGAGATAACGATTCAGTTGATCCTGCTCCTGAATCAGGCTTTCCACCAATGAGCGCTGCTGATCGTCTGGGCCGATCCGACGCAGCAGAAGCTGGGCGTAAGTGCGCAGAGCGGTTAATGGGTTGCGCAGCTGGTGCACCACCAGGTTCAGTTGCTGGCGTTGCTCGTCCAGCTGGTGGTAAAGCTTTCGGCGATCTTGTTCCAGACCGAGAATGCAAGCGAGCGTTTCCGCGCAGATCTGCAGGCGAGGGTCATGGTCGACGGGCCTGCCTGGTAGCGGTTGCTGCTCGGCACGCAGCACGCCTAGAAGCATGTTCTCGTGGCGCAAGGGGTACCAGCGACGTTCCTGAGCCACGCTGCGCAGGCTGGGGTCTTCGGTAATGGCTGGCGGCAGTGCTGAGTCGAGAGGCCACTGAGCCACAAGCGTCAGGGTCGGAGTGGAGCCCTGTTCACGATCGGTGACATATAGGGCAAGACGCGCCATGGCCGTCTCGACCGCAAGAGACTGCAGCTGCTGCTGCGCCAGCTCTAGGAACCGATCGGACAGTTGCATCAGCCGAACTGCATCACGGAATACAGACGGTCGTGCGGTACAGCATCTGGACTGCTTGCCAAATTGGGAAAAAGTCTTAAGATCGGAGATGCGACCGATAGCACGGCCCCTGGGAGGCCTTGCTCCTTCGTTGCTCCAATTGAGGTTGCGCTTTCCGTGCCACCAAGGTTACAGCAGAGGTTGATGATCCCCTGTTGACGTCGACGTTTGTCGTTGCGAGCAATGGAGTGTGTCTTATTGCGAGCCGGCCTTCACCGGATTTCCGCAGTCCGAACGCTGATGACCTGAGTTCTTCCCTTGCGGATCGATCAGGACATTGCTCATCCAACGGCTCAGCCCAACAGCTCCCTTCAGTCCACCTCTCAGCTCCCGTCTGCGGGAGGCAACCTTATGTCTAAGAAGCGCAAGCGGATTAGCCGCCGCCGTCTTGCCGGTCAGCGTGTTCTGGCCCACGTGGCCACGTTCCATCTTGAAACCGGTGAACACAAGCCCGTGACAGCGGCCCGCCGCTTCATCGCTGAAGGCTGTCTTGTTCCTCCAGCGTTGTTGAATGTGCGTCGCAATGAGCACACCACCGACCGTTTTTTCTGGGGTGAAAAGGGCTTGTTCAGCGCCCAGTATGCGGAGGAAAATCACTTTCTCTTCCCTTCTCTGCGCACGATCGTCGACCGCGTCGGCGAAGAAGTGATCTTTGAAGGTCTGGAACTGTCTTCCGACGACTGGGAAGAGATGGAAGAGTACGAATACGCCTTCGTTTAATCAGGCGAGATGTTGTCCTGGTTGGGTTATTTCAGCCAGGACACGATCGATTCAGCCATGGCTTCCTGAGCTTCCAGTGGAATGGTGTGTCCACCGGCGAAGGTTTTCAGGGTGCATTCATTGGATCCCGGCTTGAGGAGTGCAAGCAGCCGCTCTGCTGCCGCAGCCGGTACAACGTCGTCATTCTGGCCGTGTAGGAGCAGCACAGGTGGGCGGGTCGACGGTGGTTGCCATCCCGGATGGGGGTAGCCACTGCAGCTGATCACGCCTGCTAGTGGCAGGTTGCAACCCACGTGCAGGGCCATGGCACCTCCCTGGGAGAAACCGATCAGAACCGTTTGAGAGAGAGGAATCGTCTCCAGGTCGAGTTCTTCGATGCGATGGCGTAACTGTTGCGTTGCTGACGGCACGGCCTGCCAGTCAGACGGGAATAGGCCGTACCACTGGCGCCCCTGACCGCTTGGGTGAGCTTCGGGTGCCTGCAGTCCAATGCATTCCGCAGGAACTGTTGCTGCTGCCGCCAGCCCATCGCCAAGCGGTAGCAAATCCTCGGCATCTGCCCCCCAGCCATGCAGAAGCACCAGGCGAATGCGTCCAGGTTCCCGACCGGCATGAATCACTGAATCAGGCATCAACTGGTTGACCTGCTGCTGCGTAGGTTGGCCCAAGGTCTCATTCCTGTCCTGCTGCCATGGCTCCCACTGCGCTGCTGAGCGTGTCCGATAAGCGCGGACTGGTGCCTCTCGCTGAGGCTTTGCATCACCGCTACGGCTACCAGTTGCTCTCCAGCGGTGGGACAGCCAAGGTCCTCAAGGAGGCTGGTCTGCCTGTAACTCCTGTGGCGGATCACACCGGCGCGCCCGAGATTCTTGGCGGACGTGTGAAGACGCTGCATCCTCGCATTCATGGCGGCATCCTTGCCCGACGTGGCGATCCCAGCCATGAAGCCGATCTGATCGCTCAGGAGATCGCACCGATCGATGTTGTGGTCGTCAATCTGTATCCGTTCCGGGAGACGGTGGCTGATCCAGCGGTGAGCTGGGACACCGCCATCGAGAACATCGATATTGGTGGTCCCACGATGGTGCGATCCGCTGCCAAGAATCACGCGTATGTCGCTGTGCTCACTGCCCCGGATCAGTACGACCGCTTTTTGGCAGCGCTGGATGCTTCAGGTGGGGCACTTTCGGATGCTGTTCGTCGCCAGCTTGCCGTGGAGGCTTTTGCGCATACGGCGGCTTACGACGCTGCAATTACTCGTTGGATGCAGGTCAGGCCGGAGCTGAGTGACACAGACGATCCAACTGCGGCAGATCTTCCCTGGCTCGAAGCTTTGCCATTGCGTCAACGCCTGCGATACGGAGAAAACCCCCATCAACACGCCAGCTGGTACAGCGCCAAGTCGGGCTGGGGTGGAGCGATCCAATTGCAAGGCAAAGAACTCAGCACTAACAACCTCTTGGATCTGGAGGCTGCCTTGGCAACGGTCCGAGAATTTGGCTATGGCACCACGGGTCGTCACCCCGCTAGTCGCGCTGCAGCTGTTGTGGTGAAACACACCAACCCTTGCGGGGTGGCGATGGGTGATGGCACTGCTGCCGCACTCAGTCGGGCTTTAGATGCGGATCGGGTCAGCGCCTTTGGAGGCATCGTGGCCTTGAACGGTTGTGTTGATGCAACCGCTGCCCGTGAACTCACGGGTCTTTTCCTGGAATGTGTCGTTGCACCGGCGTTTTCGCCCGAAGCGCGGGAGATCCTCGCCGCCAAAGCCAATCTGCGCTTGCTCGAACTCTCCCCAGATTCGATTGATTCCGCTGGCCACGACCATGTGCGCAGCATTCTTGGTGGAGTCCTTGTGCAGGATCTTGATGATCAGCCGGTTAGTGCGGATGATTGGACCGTGGCAACTGAACGAGTTCCTACCGCAAGGGAACGCGAAGATCTCTGTTTTGCCTGGCAATTAGTACGCCACGTTCGTTCCAATGCGATCGTCGTCGCCAGCGAAGGTCAGAGCCTCGGAGTAGGAGCCGGCCAGATGAACAGGGTGGGTTCGGCGCAGATCGCCCTCCAAGCCGCCGGTGAGCGCAGCCGGGGTGCGGTGTTGGCCAGTGATGGCTTTTTCCCCTTCGACGACACGGTCCGCCTGGCTGCAGAATATGGAATTACGGCTGTCATCCATCCAGGCGGCAGCAAGCGTGATGGGGATTCAATCCAGGCCTGCAATGAACTCGGCTTGTCGATGCTTCTGACTGGGCGTCGTCACTTCCTGCACTGATGACCTGAACCGTCGGGAGGTTGAGGGAGTCCACGACCTGAGGGCTGCAGTTTTAGCCTTCGACCAGTCGTGTGATTTTTGATGCCTCAGTCCCTGTCTTTTGGCCTCAACTTCGTGCATCCGCTGATGATGTGGCTGTTGCTTGCCGCAGGCGGTTACGCCATGTACTTGGGAATCAAGGCCAAGAAGGTGCGTACAGGGACCTCCGAGCAACGCAAGGCTCTCGTTAAAGGAAAATTCGCTCAGAGGCACTATCTCTGGGGCAGCGCTCTGATGGCCGTGATGGTTTTCGGGACGCTGAGTGGAATGGCGGTGACCTATCTGAACAACGGCAAGCTGTTTGTAGGTCCGCATTTATTGGTTGGTCTTGTGATGACCGGAATGATTGCAGCAGCTTCCGCTCTTTCACCCTTAATGCAACGTGGCAATCTTGTGGCGCGCAAAGCTCATGTCGGGTTGAACATGGGAATGCTCACATTGTTTCTCTGGCAAGCTGTCAGTGGTATGCAAATTATGAACAGAATTTGGACTAACCGCTGAAGAGATTGATTGATGTTGATGGCATCAACGATAAAAATCTTCTCGGGTAAGAGGAGTTTTTCTATCGTTACTTCTAACGTAAAAGAAAACGGTTGTAGCAACAGCCAGTAGGGGTACTGCTGTTAATAACAGGATTGCAATTGCCGTATAGTCTTGATACATCGAAGCCTTGAGGTAATTTTCTTATTATACAATAACTAGGTCAAGTAGCTTATGCTGTTCATTTAAGTTATTTATATTACATGGATTGATGGGTTCAATTCTTTTTTTCAATTGAACCAAGGCGTGCTGATCTGCGTTTGGTGAGCGGAATCACTTTTGCTTTGCTTGTTGCCGCCCTTCTCGAAAAGCATCTAGATCTCTTCTGGCAGACCAATAAATACTGAGTTGTTCGCAGGTTTTGGTTTCCATCCAGTTGGCTTCTGCTGCAACAACTCGTGCGTGCAGAGCTCTCTCGGTTTTCGTTTCAAACCGAATGGTTCCTTGGTCCAATGGAGCGTTGATGAAATAATCCCAATTCGGTTCAACCATTGGTCACTTGAGGTTGATTTATTTTGGCGGCTTCTTCTCCGCAAGGTTGTCCATTCTTTATTGGCAAAGGAGTAATCGGCTGCTTGAATCCCCGTAAAAAGATTAAGCCTAGGACTCTTTTGATTTGGGACTAAGTGTAGTTCAGGCCGCTTTATTAAAGTTAACTTTCCCCCTGCTGTCGAAGTCGAATTGAGTTGAGCCATGCATCCGGGCTTGGCAATTGTCGTTTAAGGGTTGGGATTGGCGACAGCTCGCACCCTTTCCCAGGTGTCATAGAATTGATTTCAATCGAAATAATGTTCAAGTGCTAAAGCCGTTTTTGATATCTTTGTTGTATGTGAGCAGTTGTGCGCTGGCACTATTCCAGGCAACGCGCGAATCAACACCGCAACCGATTGGACTTCTGATCGTTGCCATGGTGATGACGCCTGTACTGGTCAGCATCATTGCTGGACTTCCAGTGAATTGTATGTCTTTTCAGAGTAAGCAAATTGAATGATTTTATACACTTCGAGATTAAAACAACCTTGTATCTTGTAATGTAATTGGCCGGTATAAGTAATTGATAAATATTTAAAGCAAATGCTCGTTATATCACTTATTGGACTCTTCTAAAATTGTTTTGCACCAGGATTCCAGGCGATCTTGCGTTTTTTCTGATTCATTGTCTTCGTCAATCGGAAGCCCGCAAAACATCCCGTTGATCATGCTTTTTGAATCATCGAAAATATAGTCTTCACCTGATACATGACCAATCGACTTGCCACCAGCTTTTTGGAAGGCTGTATAAAGCTCCTCCATTGCATCACAGAAAAATTTGCTGAATGCTGCTGAATCTCCAAGACCAACGATAGCCACAGGTTTTCCTGAGCAATTGAGGGTTGGGATCTGTTCAATGTGTTCGTCCCATGCTGTTCCTGACCGCTTGACATCTGAGCCTGTGTTCCAAGTTGGAGTACAGCAGATCAGTGCCTCGCAGGCTTCAATATCTTTGATGTCCTGCAAATCACTGAGCTCTTTCAGCTCAGAATCTGGAAGCAGCTGGTCGAGCCTCTCAGCAATGTCTTCCGTATGACCAGTCGCTGATGCAAAGACAATCGTAAATTTCATAGAGAAACCTATCAACACTATTTTTTCTCGCCCTGAGGCTTTGATCAAATAGTATTTAACAATGTATTGTCACTTACTATACAGCTGCCTCCTGTGAATGGCATTTTATTCAATCAGCTTCTAGTCCGTTGAATAATTCTTGATGAACTGCAAAAGTATGATAAAGAGACGTTGCATTTTCGGGTTGTAATTTAGTACCGTCGCATGTATACGCGATTGCGCAAACTAAATTTCCCTGCCAAGCGATGTTGTCATCGCTTTGCTCTTCTGACCAAGCCATCATCATTTTAAATTGATCAGGGAGTTGATCGCCAATCTTTTCGCATGCCTTGCATAATCGATATAAAGCGGGTGGCTTAGATGGCATCGATAACGCCTTCTTCAGGCTGAGTTCATTGAAGACCCCGATATACCGTATGTATTCAAGAATTTCACATTCAATGTCGCTGAGATCAGCCTGGCTGATGGCTTGATCGATCTCATTTGGATTGAGAGTTGGCCTCTCGTTTGGTTTTGCGATGTTCATGGATCAACAGGCATCCTTTCATTGTGTTTAGCCAGCGTTATCTCAGGCCGTATGAACTGATTCTTAATTCACAGTCATTTTGACAAACTAAAAGCCACGCGATCATCGAGTTCTCTTTGGTGAATCAAGCCTCGGTTTAGGATCAGTTGCTGATTTTTGACAAAAAGCTTGGCTTCAGGCTTATTTGATAATTGATGTCTTCGATCATTTTTTGAGCACTTGTGTGAACGACGACGCTGATGTCTTGAGTCGTATTATGAATTTTCCAGAGGCCAATTCTAATCTCTGATCTTGCGCAGGTCACTTGCCATGCATCGGGCGTCGGTGAGCCTACCTGCTTCACAGTGATTTTTGTCCAGTAATAGTCTCGTCGATGTCCAGTGATGAGCGTATAAGAGGTCGAACCATCTTCCTTTTTTTCTTTTTGGAAATTCAGCTCCAGAAGCTGCTGACTCCAGTCACCCATGATTGTGCATCATTGCACTTTAATCTTAGTCGCCAATGAATTCATTCATGCATCTTTTTTGTCCTCAGTGCGATCCAATGATCACGGTTGTCCCGTGAATGGCTTAATCGGTAGTGGAGATTGGAGAATGCAAATCGCTATAAACTTATGGCGACTTGAATCGTAGTTTTTATGAATTTATCTCTTTTTTTAATGCCTTAATCAGCGTCTTCTGATTTAAAAGATACTGCATGGATAAGCCAAGGAGGAATTGCCTGGATGGCATTCATTCCTCTGTTGAACCATCTTTTTTGTCAGCTGCGGGAGCGGCTTTTTTGTCAGCTGCGGGAGCGGCTTTTTTGTCAGCTGCGGGAGCGGCTTTTTTGTCAGCTGCGGGAGCGGCTTTTTTGTCAGCTGCGGGAGCGGCTTTTTTGTCAGCTGCGGGAGCGGCTTTTTTGTCAGCAGCAGGAGCGGCTTTTTTGTCAGCTGCGGGAGCGGCTTTTTTGTCAGCAGCTGCTGGTTTCTTGGGTTTTAGTTTGGATGTATCAAGGTTTTTCTCACCAAAAGCTTTGTAGCCGAGTAATACCAGGCCGCCCAACACTGGAATGGAAGTGATGCCGCCCACGGCAATCTCAAATCCTGACAATGCCATTGTTGATTGGCTGATGAAAAGGAAAGATAACACATTGCCGTTTTCACATTTTGCAACAAATCAGGCCATCTAACCAGGGATTGTTGAGAGCCCTTTATGGGAGATTCAGGGCTTCATACTCGATTGGTTTCGTTCAGTGGCGAAGACGATTGCATGTTTTAAGAATGAATAGCATTCAGTGAATGTCGCGCAGCTTGAAGTGTTTGAATGAAGATTTTTGAATGCTCGGGTAATATTTAGTGCGTATTATCTATCGTCGGTTTGGTCAATAATTGCTGCTGATCATGGTATTTCAACTGTTAGAAAGCAGCCCTTCGTCGTGGAGGGCATGCCAGTGCATGAGTGGCGTGGAAGTCCTCTTGGACTTTCCAGGTCAGTCTGCGTGAGATCTGGCGCACGATCTGGCGTAGCAGGTGGTCGCCACTGGACTGAACTAGGCCGTTGGGGAGCATGGTGATCACTTTGGGGAGTGCAATCCAGACGGTGAGATCAAGAGACCAGTTCACCCATGTTTGATCATGCTTCAAGTCGTTTATGGGCTGGTCAATCAGGCTCAGATTGGCCTGAAAATCAACGTCGTACAACTTCGCCAGAGCTGGATCGTGATCTGGAAGAGCAACAGTTTCAATCGCGTAACTCCTTTCTTGGCGCGGCAGCAGTCGTAGGCCGATGGTCGGCTCCACTTCGAAGCCGAAATTCCCAAAGCGTCCAAGGGTCAGCGCGTAAGCCTGGGGATCGAGAGTTTCGACCTCCATGGGCGACGCACACCTGCGGAACCAACCCTGGTGTTGATCCAGATATGTCGCAATCGTGTCGGGATCCGCCCGCATTTCCATGCGGTCACTGAAGTGGCTGCGATAGCAACGCACCTGTGGGTCCACGTCTTCCTGGTGACGTAGGGCTTCGTCGGATGGTCTCGACAAGAGCAGGACGGACGAGCCCCGATCGGGGGTATTGCTGTGATAAATCAATTTAAAGCTTCGCGGCGATCAATCTGCGTCGCTGATGGCGATCATGCGTTGGATCACGTGCTCTACAACCCGATCAGGGGTTGAAGCTCCAGACGTGATGCCAACCGTGATCGGCCCACTCGGTAAAAAGTCGGTGTCACGGGTTAAGTCTTCGCCGAGTGGTTTGTGCTCGATGCTGTTGTCCTCGCTGATGCGCTCCGGTGTGTCGATGTGGAACGAACGGATTCCACGACTGATGGCAATTTCCTGAAGGTGGGTGGTGTTGGAGGAGTTGTACCCGCCGATCACGACCATCAGATCAAGGGGTTCGTCGACGAGGGAGAACATCGCGTCTTGTCTCTCTTGGGTTGCGTCGCAGATGGTGTTGAAGGCCAGAAAGTGTTCGTTCAGTTGGATAGGACCGAACTTGGTCAGCATCGTGCGTTCGAACAGCCTGCCGATTTCCTCTGTTTCGCTTTTCAGCATGGTGGTTTGGTTGGCGACACCGACACGCTGCAGGTCTCGGTCCGGGTCGAAGCCAGGGGAACAGGCATTGGCAAAACGGGCCATGAAGCTGTCTCGATCACCGTTCCCGAGGATGTAATCAGCGACGAACTGAGCTTCCTCCAGATCCAGAAGCACGAGATATGTCCCGGCAAAGGAGCTGGTGGCGAGAGTCTCTTCGTGTTTCACCTTCCCGTGAATAATCGAGGTGAACACATGCTTCTTGTGCTTTTCCACGGTGTTCCAAACCTTGGACACCCAGGGACATGTGGTGTCAACGATGTGGCAGCCACGATCATTGAGCAATTGCATTTCCTGCACGGTGGCCCCGAAAGCAGGAAGAATCACCACATCGCCATATTCCACACCAGAGAAGTCCTTCACTCCCTGGTCGACAGGGATGAAATGGACATTCATCTTGCGGAGATGATCATTTACCGAAGGGTTGTGGATGATTTCATTCGTGATCCACAGCCGTTCACTCGGATAGTGCTTGCGCGTCTCGTACGCCATGGCAACGGCGCGCTCAACTCCCCAGCAGAAACCAAAGGCCTCGGCCAATCGAACGTTCAGCCGTCCGTGGCTGAGTTGATAGCCATTTTCACGGATGGATCCGATCAGGCTGCTCTGGTAGGCCTGTTCCAGGCTTCCAGCCACCTCTTCAGCGCGCCCGAAGCCACGTCGGTTGTAGCGGTCGGAATTATGAAGAGAGCGCTTGAAGGCGTGGGTATCCATGGCAGTGACTCTATGGGCTGTGGGTGGGAGCTGTCTTTTGCTGATGCCCGTACTGACCAAACCAAGAAAAAACCCCGGTCCCTGTGGACCGGGGTACAGAGTCCTTCAGGCGGACTTCAGTTGCCAGCAGAGGCGAAATCGGGATACGCCTCCATACCGTGTTCACCGATATCGAGGCCATTGATTTCCTCTTCTTCGGTCACGCGGATGCCGCCGAACAGTGCGCCAATCACGCTCCAGGCAATCCAGCAGGTCACCAGAGCCCAGATGGCATAAGCACCTGCACCGAGTGCCTGGATGCCCAGTTGTGAGAAACCGCCGCCATTGAAAAGGCCGATTCCCACAGTGAAGTCTTCCGGAGACATGCCTTTGATACCCCAGAGTCCGACCACAACGGTGCCCCAGACACCACAAACGCCGTGGACTGAAAATGCACCAACTGGATCGTCAATTCCTGCTGCATCAAGAGCTGCAACGGAAAACACCACGATGATGCCGCCGATCAGACCGGCCACCCAGGAGCCGACCATGGTCATGTTGCCGCAACCAGCGGTGATGCTCACCAAGCCGGCAAGGATGCCGTTGATGATCATGGTGAGGTCAGGCTTGCCCGATGTCAGGGTTGAGATCACGGTTGCCCCGATTGCTCCCCCTGCAGCAGCCAATGTTGTGGTGACTGCCACATAGGCAACGTACTGATCCATCGCCAACTCGGATCCTGGGTTGAATCCATACCAGCCAATCCAGAGGATGAGAGCTCCGAGTGTGGCAATGGCCATGTTGTGACCAGGCATCGCCTGGGTTTTGCCGTTCACGTACTTGCCGATACGGGGTCCGAGCAACATCGCTCCGACCACGCCTGCCCAGGCGCCAACGGAGTGAACGATCGAAGAGCCTGCGAAATCAATGAAGCCCAGCTCAGACAGCCAGCCTCCGTTCCACTGCCATGAGCCAGAGATCGGATAGATGACCGCTGTGAGAACCAGCGCAAAAATCACGAACTCACCAAATTTGACCCGTTCAGCGACCAAACCGGAAACGATCGTCGCCGCAGTTCCGGCAAAGGCAGCCTGGAACAGGAAATCAACTGTCGGGACAAGACCATCTGAGGCAATGATCTCGGGAGTGACAGTTGGGTCAAAAAACAAGCTGTTGAAGTAAAGCCATCCGGCTGCAACTGGATCTCCGTACATCAATGAATAACCGCAGAACCAGTAAGCGGTTACCGCAAGTGCGAAGACAAAGAGATTTTTGGCGAGGATATTGACGGCATTTTTTTGACGACACATGCCTGCTTCGACCATTGCGAAGCCAGCATTCATGAAGATCACGAGAATGGTCGCGACCAGAAGCCAGAGATTGTTGGCAAGAAACTGAGCGCTGAGTGCTGGCATCTCGGCGGCGCGTGCCGAAAGGTTGAAGATGCCAAGCCCAAATAAGGCCAAGGGCACGCAGCCCAGCCAAAGCATTGAGCGATTGGATTTGAAGCCCCGAATGCTCTGAAGGAGAAGCATTGGGCCTTCGATCAGGCTTGCCTCTTGGAGGCGCGCTTTGCGCCGCCGCGATGGCGGATGCAGAGCAGTTGTCATAGAAAGAAAGCGAAACTGCAGTTCAGACAGTCTTGATAGAGACCATCAGACTTCGCCAAATTGCTCAATAGTGAACACTTCCCGAGTCGCCGTTGCTACCGAATCGCTGATTGGCTGGCCTGGACAGGGCGCTGGCCCTCCCACAGGATTCGATCGATTTCGAAGCTGAAGGCACAGGGCAAGACTTCAACACCTGCATTGGATGCCTCACGGAACAGCTCGCCGTAGCGCGGATCAGCGCTGTCCCCCGGGGCAAAACACGACACATCGGGGCGGCTCAGGCAGGGCACCAGCACCCCACGTGCATCAGGCAGTACAGCCATCAGCTCCTGCAGGTGTTTCTGTCCCCGTTCGGTGACTGTGTCGGGGAACAGAGCCAGCGCACCATCACACCAGGTGGTGTTTTTCACCTCCAGGTAGATCGGTCTTGGATCATGGGACTCCTCTTCGGGAGTGAGCAGCAGATCGATACGACTGCGGCGGTTCTCGCCGTAGGGCACTTCAGCGCGGATCCCCGCGATCGGCCCAAGGGCGTTGCGCAGGCAACCGGCCTCAATGGCGGCTCTGATCAGCCGATTGGGGAGAGCCGTATTGATTCCGACCCAACAGGAGGTCCCATCAGCGCTTGGTACTTCCGCCTGTTCCCAGGTCCAGGCCAGTTTGCGCTTGGGGGAAGGGGCGTATCTCATCCTTACCCGACCTCCAGGGTGGAGCACGCCGGTCATCGGTCCGGTGTTGGCACAGTGCGCCGTCACCACTGACCCGTCCTTGAGTTCCACATCGGCGAGAAAGCGCTTGTATCGCTTGATCAGCACTCCTTCCGTTAAAGGAGTGAACTCAAGCAGAGGGGTGCCGGTCATGGAGGCGGGCTGACTGGCGCCATGGTGCCTGGCGATGGTCCGAAGATCTCTTTTATTGACGGCATGGTTCAGCAGGCATCGATGGGGAGATCTCTCAAGCGCATCGCTCTGGTGGTCACCTATGGCACCTTGCTCAGCAAAGCTGGAGGGCTGATCCGTCAGCTGGTGATCGCTGCGGCGTTCGGAGTTGGTGCGGCTTATGACGCCTACAACTACGCCTACATCCTTCCCGGTTTTCTGCTGATTCTTCTGGGAGGGATCAACGGCCCTTTCCACAGCGCCATGGTCAGTGTGCTCAGCCGCCGGCCGCGTGAGGAAGGGGCCCATATCCTGGCCACCCTCAACACCACCGTGAGTGCCTTGCTGCTCATGGTCACTGCGGTGTTGGTGCTCGCTGCCGATCCACTGATCACGCTTGTGGGTCCTGGATTGCCCTCGGATCTCCATCAGATTGCCGTGGCGCAGTTGCAGGTGATGGCTCCAATGGCACTGCTGGCAGGTCTGATCGGACTTGGCTTCGGGTCGCTGAATGCCGCCGATGAGTTCTGGATCCCCGCCATCTCACCGCTGATGTCGAGCGTGGCTCTCGTTCTTGGTGTGGGCTTGCTGTGGTGGCAGCTCGGGGCCGAGATCGCCCTGCCTGTGAATGCCCTCTGGGGTGGCGTGGTCCTGGCACTCTCCACACTGGTCGGGGCTTTGCTGCAGTGGTTGCTGCAGCTGCCTGCCCTAGCCCGTCAGGGAATGGCGAGCCTGCGTCTGTCCTGGGACTGGAGTCATCCCGGCGTGCGCGAGGTCTGGCGGGTGATGGGACCCGCCACGTTGTCTTCGGGAATGCTGCAGATCAATGTGTTCACCGACATGTTTTTTGCTTCAGGCATCCTTGGTGCGGCAGCAGGCCTGAGCTACTCGAATCTGTTGGTTCAGACCCCATTGGGCCTGATCTCCAATGCTTTGTTGGTGCCATTGCTGCCCACGTTCTCCAGACTCACAGCTGCCGAAGATCGGCTGCCGCTGATCGCCAGGATCCGGCAGGGACTGATGCTGTCGACCGCTTCGATGCTGCCGCTTGGTGCCTTGTTTCTGGCTCTGTCGACGCCCATCGTCGCCCTTGTCTATGAACGTGGCGCGTTTGATCAGCAGGCAGTGCAGCTGGTGACCGGTCTGCTGATGGCTTACGGGATCGGCATGCCGGCTTATCTCGGCCGGGATGTGCTGGTTCGTGTTTTTTATGCACTTGGCGATGGAACAACCCCTTTCCGCCTCTCCATGGCGGGGATCGGCCTCAATGTGCTTTTTGACTGGTCGCTTGTGGGTGGCCCTTCCCCTTGGGGGCCTCAGTTCCCGATCAATCTCGGGGCTCCTGGGTTGGTTCTGGCCACTGTTCTGATCAATCTGCTCACCTGTCTTGCATTGCTCTTGGCGCTGCAGAAGCGACTGGGTGGATTGCCGCTGCGTGAGTGGGGGCTCGACGCACTCAAGCTCATCCTTGCGGCAGTGGCCGCAGGACTGGCGGCCTGGGCGCTCAGCCTTGGCTTTGCCTGGCCCGAGAACTTCGTTGGCCGACTGTTCCAGGTGGGTCTTTCCGGTGCGTTGGGATTGCTGCTGTTTGTGCTGTGCGCTCAGGCCTTGTCTGTCCCTGAGGTAAGCGAGATCAGCCGTGGGATTGCCAGCCGTTTTAGGCGTCGTTGAGACGTACCTCTCGCTCTTCACGAACCTGGATGGGGAGCTCGATGTGCTGGCGTCCCACCAACTGAGGGCCTTGCACGGACAGAATCCTTGCCTCGATTCCGAACTCCCGGAAAGCAGTGTCGATCTCCTGAATCAGAGCCTTTTCTACTTGTGCTTCCGGATCGACCACTTTGCCGATTAGGCGCTCACCCAGGCGACCGATGCGCTGACGCACCACGTCGCGGGCATTGGTGACCTCGATGATGAGCACGCTCACTCCCTGAAGGTCAGCAACCTTATCGGCAGTGGTCCTCGAGAATCTGCTCTAGCTCGGAAAGTTGCGAGGACGGCAACAAGCGGGCCAACGGCAGTCGGCTGCTTCCAGCACCGATGGGAACTTGCACGGCCTCAAGTGCGCGTCGAGCGCAGACGGCTGGACCCTGGTCAAGCAGAGCACTGCATTCAATCGCCAGAGTCTCCGCTAAGCCAGCATCTCCGAGGTAGAGATGCCAGCCAGCAATCTGTAGATAGAGCCGTTCACTCAGGGCTGCAGAGAGGTCTTTCAGGTCAGCTGCATCCAGGGTCATGGCGAGAAGGTGTCTTGAACCATCGTGCCGTCAGGATTCACGGCTGTCCGCATCCGCAGGAGGACGTTGCTTGACCACTACAGCTAGGTGGATCAACAGGGCGACAAACCAGATTTCAGTGAAGAGATCCAGGTGATTCCAGGGATGTCGCATGGACTGCACAAACCACAGACCGCTGCTGAGTGCGACGAAAGCCCCCGCATGCAGCGTGAAATTCACAATCCGGCTGTAGTGCCTGTACAAGGGATCTGTGTTGTCACCGGTGCCGTACCAGCGGATGGGCATTGGGAAGTGTCGTTGCAGTGCAACGATTCTGGCGCGCGGATGTGCCGCAGTTGACGAACGGCACCTTCGTGGGGTCAGATGGTGTGACGCAAGCGCTTGTAGCTCAGCGGATTAGAGCATCTGACTACGGATCAGAGGGTCGGGAGTTCGAATCTCTCCAGGCGCGTTTGTGAAACTGCCTCAGGGCAGTTTTTTTTTGCTCACGTCCTGTCATGTCACGTCACTGCAGGGCTCGTTGCTTACGATTTGGGCAAAGCAATATTGCGACGCATGGCGGATTTCGCTTCGGCCCCGATCAATGCATCTCTGGCATCGTCCGACCCGGCCATTGCCGGTCTGATTGATCAGGAGCAGAAGCGTCAGGAGACTCATCTCGAGCTGATTGCCTCCGAGAACTTCGCGTCGAGGGCGGTGATGGAAGCTCAGGGCTCCGTGCTCACCAACAAGTACGCCGAAGGGTTGCCGAGCAAGCGCTACTACGGCGGTTGTGAGCATGTTGATGCGGTCGAAGAGCTTGCGATCGAGCGTGCCAAGCAGTTGTTCGGTGCAGCCTGGGCCAACGTTCAGCCTCACAGTGGTGCACAGGCGAACTTTGCTGTGTTTCTGGCACTGCTCCAGCCCGGCGACACGATCATGGGTCTCGACCTCTCTCATGGGGGCCATCTCACCCATGGTTCTCCGGTCAACGTCAGCGGTAAGTGGTTCAACGTCGTTCAGTACGGCGTGGACAAGCAAACCCAGCGCCTTGATATGGAGGCGATCCGCGCGTTGGCTCTTGAGAAGAAGCCAAAACTGATTGTGTGTGGGTATTCCGCTTATCCCCGCATCATCGATTTCGCTGCCTTTCGTGCGATCGCCGACGAGGTGGGCGCATATCTGCTGGCAGATATGGCCCATATCGCCGGGCTTGTAGCAGCGGGTGTTCATCCCAGCCCTGTTCCCCATTGCGATGTTGTGACGACGACCACGCACAAAACATTGCGCGGCCCCCGTGGCGGCTTAATTCTTTGCCGTGATGCTGAGTTCGCTAAGAAATTCGATAAAGCCGTGTTCCCCGGCACTCAGGGCGGCCCTTTAGAGCATGTGATCGCTGCGAAGGCAGTCGCCTTTGGAGAGGCTCTGTTGCCCTCGTTTAAGTTGTATAGCCAGCAGGTGGTCGCCAATGCTGCCGCTCTGGCGGAGCGCTTGATCGAGCGCGGCATTGATGTGGTGAGCGGTGGCACCGAGAACCATGTGGTTCTTCTTGATCTAAGGGGAATCGGCATGACCGGAAAGGTCGCGGATCTGCTCGTGAGTGATGTCCACATCACCGCCAACAAGAACACAGTTCCCTTTGACCCTGAATCCCCCTTCGTGACCAGCGGCCTGCGCCTGGGTACTGCAGCTCTCACCACACGGGGCTTTGATGTCGCGGCCTTCCGTGAAGTGGCGGATGTGATCGCTGATCGACTGCTCAATCCTGAGGACGATGCCATTCAGGCTCGTTGTCTCCAGACGGTTGCCAGCCTTTGCAGCCGTTTTCCCCTTTACGCCGCCGCCGCGGAGCCGGCGCTTGCCTGACTGGACTAAGGAGCACTGGATCCTTCATAGAGGTCTGCCTAGGATCCTGATGTTTCGGCCTCATCCTGGTCGCCACCTCCGGAGTTTTGTTTGACTCTCGCGAGTACTCCCCTCGCCTTTGCTGTCGGGATCTTCGTCACGTCGACGTTGATCACAACAGCAATTGCGCCATTGGTGAGGCGGCTCGGACTCAGGCACGGTTTCACTGATACTCCCGACGCTCGGAAACAGCACAGTGTTCCGATGGTGCGTCTCGGCGGCATTGCCATGGTGCTGGGGTTCTGTTTGGCGCTTGGTTTCACCTGGTTGTTCGGGGGGTTCGGGATGTTGCCCCCGGCTCGCGACCAGCTCATCTGGACAACCTTGGCTGGATCACTGTGCTTTTTCGTGATCGGCCTGGCGGATGACCTCTTTTCTCTTTCTCCCTGGCCGAGATTGGCCGGCCAAGTGGCTGTGGCTGTGGTGGTCTGGTCGCAGGGTGTTCAGATCGGTGCGATTGACCTTCCCTGGCTCTCCAGCAGTGCCGAAGCCGTCATCCTTCCGGATGTGATCAGTCTTTTAGCCACGGTGATCTGGCTGGTTGGCATCACCAATGCGATCAACTGGTTGGATGGCCTCGATGGACTCGCGGCCGGTGTCGCCGGCATTGCTGCGATCGGCCTGGTGTCCGTCAGCTTTTCTCTGCATCAGGTGGCCGCGGCTTTCCTGGCTGCAGCACTGGCTGGGTGCTGTTTCGGATTCCTGCGACACAATTTCAATCCGGCCCGGATTTTCATGGGCGACGGTGGTTCCTATTTCCTGGGATTCAGCCTCGCGGCAATCAGCATCGTCGGTCCCGCCAAAGGAGTGACCACGGTCAGCTTGCTCCTGCCTCTGCTGATTCTCTCCCTGCCTTTGGCGGATATGTCTGCGGTGATCATGGGCCGCCTGCGCTCAGGTCGTTCACCCTTTTATCCCGATCGTCGCCATCTCCATCACCGGTTACTGCGCGCGGGTTTCAGTCACCGCCGCACCGTTCTGCTGATCTATGTGTTCACGCAGTGGTTGGCCTCCATCGCCATGGTGGTGGCCAATGTGGAAATGCGGTTTCTCTGGCTGGGATTGGCCACGGCAATTCTCGTGGGAACCGTGATGGTGATGCAGCGACATCGCCAGAGCGACCTTTTCCTCGAGGCGACAGATCAAGAGCCTCAGGAAGAATGCGCCCAGTCGTGCTGCTCGGATTCCCGTGGCTGATGCCTCCCCGCCTTCCGGGGTGGAGATTCTCTGCATTGGTACTGAGCTCCTGCTCGGCAACATCGTCAACGGCAATGCACGCTGGCTGGCTGAGCAACTGGCAGCTCTTGGATTGCCGCACTTCCGTCAGACGGTGGTGGGTGACAACCGTGATCGCTTGATCGCTGAAGTGCAGGCCATCTCGCGTCGTTCGCGGGTGTTGATCACCACTGGAGGATTGGGCCCAACGCCCGACGATTTGACGACGGAAGCAATTGCAGCAGCGTTTTCCACACCGTTGGACGAGCGTCCCGAGGTCTGGGACGACATCACAACCAAAGCGCGCAGTCGCGGGCGTACTCCTGGAGCCGAGACGCGCCGGCAGGCTCTGCTGCCGTGCGGTGCGGATGTGCTGCCCAATATCACTGGAACGGCTCCAGGAATGATCTGGTCCCCGATTGAGGGATTCACAGTGCTCACCTTCCCTGGGGTCCCCAGTGAGATGAGGAGCATGTGGCAGGCCACGGCAGTGCCCTGGTTTCAACGCTCGGGGCTGTCAAAAGGTTTGTTCAACAGTCGATTACTGCGTTTCTGGGGCATTGGTGAATCCACCCTGGCTGAACAGCTTCACGATCTGCTGGATCAGAGCAACCCCACGGTGGCGCCCTATGCGGGTCGTGGTGAGGTCAAACTGAGGGTCACCGCTCACGCCACTTCGGAAGCAGAGTCGCTTCGGCTGCTGGATGCCACCGAAGCTGAACTGCGTCAGCGCACCGGCTCGCTCTGTTTTGGTTGTGATGATCAGTCGCTGGCGTCGGTTGTTCTTGAACATCTGCGCAAACAGCAACAAACCCTCTCGGTTGCGGAATCCTGTACCGGCGGTGGTTTGGGGGCCGAACTCACGGCGATCCCAGGATCCTCTGACGTTCTTCTGGGTGGTGTGATCGCTTACTCGAATGCCCTGAAACAACGTCTTCTTGGCGTATCAGCTGAGCTGCTTGAGCAGTTCGGGGCGGTCAGTGATCCTGTGGCTCAAGCCATGGCTGAGGGTGTACGACGCGTCACGGAAAGCGACTGGTCGATGGCGGTGACGGGCATTGCCGGCCCTGGAGGTGGTTCGGCGGAGAAGCCGGTTGGCTTGGTCTACATCGCCGTTGCCGGTCCCGATGGTTGTTTCAGTCAGCCCATCCGTCTCGGTGAAACGCGCGGACGAGACTGGGTCCAGACCGTAAGCGTTGGAGAGGCTCTCAATCGATTGCGGTTGCGTCTGATGGAGGCTGTGTAATGGATGTCGGCGATTAGTGTTGGCTGTTGACGGCTGACATCAGATGAGCAGCGGAACCCTCTACGACAAGGTCTGGGATCTGCATTGCGTCGCGGATCTTCCCGGAGGTGCCACGCAGTTGTTCATTGGCCTCCATCTGATTCATGAGGTCACGAGTCCTCAGGCCTTCGCGGCCTTAGATGACAAGGGTCTTCCCGTTCGCTGCCCAGAACGCACAGTTGCCACTGTCGATCACATCGTTCCCACCATCAGTCAGGAGCGACCGTTTTCTGATCCTCTGGCCGAGGAGATGCTCAGCACCCTCGAGCGCAATTGCGCGCGTCACGGCATCACACTCAACGGACTGGGAAGTGGTCGGCAGGGAATTGTGCATGTGATTGCACCTGAACTGGGCCTCACCCAGCCAGGAATGACCGTTGCTTGCGGTGATTCCCATACCTCCACGCATGGAGCATTCGGGGCGATTGCCTTCGGTATTGGAACGAGCCAAGTGCGTGATGTGCTCGCCAGTCAGAGCTTGGCCATGAGCAAGTTGAAGGTCCGTCGGATCTGGGTAGAGAACCGACTCACTGATGGCGTCTTCGCCAAGGATCTGATCCTCCATGTGATTCGCACTCTGGGGGTGAAGGCCGGCGTCGGTTACGCCTATGAATTCGCAGGGCCTGCGATTGAGGCTCTCTCCATGGAGGAGCGGATGACCCTCTGCAACATGGCGATTGAGGGAGGTGCACGCTGCGGGTATGTCAATCCTGATCAGATCACTTTTGATTACCTGAAGGGTCGCGCTGAGGCTCCAGCAGCAGACGTTTGGGACCGTGCTGTTGCCTGGTGGAGTTCACTCGCGTCGAACGATGATGCGACCTTCGATGATGAAATTCGCTTCGATGCGGCTGCCATCGCGCCCACGGTGACCTGGGGGATCACACCAGGACAGGGCATTGGTGTTGATGAACGCGTTCCTGTCTCTGAGCAGCTTGATCCGGCCGACCGCCCGATTGCTGAAGAGGCCTATCGCTACATGGACTTGGCTCCCGGACAGCCGATTGAAGGAGTGCCTGTTGATGTCTGTTTCATTGGCAGTTGCACCAACGGTCGTCTCAGTGATCTTCAGGCCGCAGCTGCTGTGGCTCGCGGTCGGCACGTCGCTGAAGGAATCAAGGCCTTTGTTGTGCCTGGCTCAGAACAGGTGGCTCGTGCCGCGATCAAGGAAGGCCTCGATCAGGTGTTTCGCGAGGCAGGTTTTGAGTGGCGTGAGCCGGGATGTTCTATGTGTCTGGCCATGAACCCTGACCGTCTTGAGGGCAGCCAGATCAGTGCGAGTTCAAGCAATCGCAACTTCAAGGGTCGGCAGGGCTCCGCCAGTGGCCGGACTCTGTTGATGAGTCCCGCGATGGTGGCCGCTGCTGCCATCGCGGGTCGAGTGAGCGATGTGCGCCAGCTGAGCTGAGCGTGAATCGCATTCAGTTCCATTCCACCGCTGACCTTTCTCCCCACGCTGATTGATCTGTGATGACTGAGACCATCGCCTTCCCTCAAGGCCCAATCGGCCATGTGTCGGGCCGAGGCCTTGTGCTTAGGGGTGATGACATCGATACCGACCGGATCATTCCAGCCCGCTTTCTTAAGTGTGTGAGCTTTGAAGCTCTTGGGGAACAGGCTTTTGCCGATGACCGCAAGGAACTGGCCGGTGAACACCCGTTTGACCAGGCGGTGCATCAAGGGGCTTCGATTCTGGTTGTTAACGACAATTTTGGCTGTGGTTCAAGTCGTGAACATGCACCGCAGGCACTGATGCGCTGGGGGATACGTGCTGTTCTGGGTGTGAGTTATGCCGAAATTTTTCAAGGCAATTGCCTCGCTTTGGGCATTCCCTGTGCCACGGCCACTCCTGATCAAATCTGCGCTCTTCAGGATGCGGTAGCAGCGGACCCCACTGCTGAATGGACGCTCGACCTTCAGGCCCTCACGTTCAGTGATGGATCAACGTCGCAGACCATTTCTTTGGCTTCAGGTTCTCTGGACATGCTTCGCACAGGCCAGTGGGATGCCACGGGGCAGCTGGTGTCAAGAGATGCGGAGCTCACCCGCACGATGGCGGCACTCCCCTATCTGCATGGTTTTTGAGATCGCTGAGACCTGGTGATCAAGGGTCCACGGCAGACAGGGACCAGATTGTCTAAGACTGAGAAAGAGGCACTGCAGCCATGAACCAGTTCCGATCTGTTCAGCTCACCGCTGCCCTTCTGGTCAGCACACTGATTCCTGTTGCTGTGACGAAGGCTGAACCTGTTCAGCCATTGCTCGTGCAGCCTCATGGATCTGCCAGGGAGCGATTGCTGACCAGCGGTGCCTGTTCAGGCTGTGACTTGCGATCGGCTCGTTTGCAGGGAGCCCATTTGATCGGCGCTGACCTTCGTGATGCCGACCTCCGAAACGCCGATTTGCGTGAAGCCAACCTTGAAGGGGCAGACCTAAGTGGTGCCCGTCTCGATGGCGCTGACCTGCAAGGCGCGCAACTTAGTAATGCTGATCTCTCCAGAACCGACCTGCGTCGTGCTGATCTGCGCGGAGCTGTGGTGATTAATGCGTATGCGCCAGATGTGCGCACCGATGGCATGCGGTTTGCAGGTGCAGACCTCACCGGTAGCCATCTGATTTATGGGGGTGGTCCGAACTAAAGCGGGTTCTGTTTAGAACGGTCGCCTTTCCAGCTCGTTGGGCAGATTGCGTGGTGTGTAGGGGATGAACGGTCGCCCTGTTCCTGTGAAGTTGAAGTCATTGAGGCGGAAGCGGAAACCTCCTATGCCTTCATAAGGGTTGAAGTAGAAACCAAGGTCATAACTGCGACGCTGCCAGCGCAGCTCGATATTCGAGTTGATCACATTGCCGTAAAACTTGGAGGCTGGATCCACATTCAGTCCAACCCCTGCATTGAGAAGCAGAGGTCCGGCAATCTGTTGGGTGAGTCCGACGCCCAGAGTTGCGAGATCAACCGACTGATCGAATTCAAACGGGCTGGCTCCCTGTTTCAGGGTGCCGCCACCGGCGACGGATATCTGGGTGTAGTCAAGAAAAGGCTTGCTGAACGTGCCCAGAGTGAGCGTTGGTCCTCCAGTAATGCTGACAGTGCTCTGGCTTTTGCCGTCACCAAAAGCGGCAATGGTTGTGTTCATATTCGTGCGAAAAGTCAGGCCCGGCACGATGGCGACTGGCGAGTACCGGTAGGCCGCTTCCGGTGTTAATTCTGCCGGATCTCCGCGCCAAAGTGGATAACTACTGTTCATCGACCCGTAGAAATTGGCGCGAGTAGTGTCGATGAGGTTGGTGTTGGTGAAGCTCTCCGCTTGGTAGTTACCAAGGCCAAAGCGCCAGATGTAATCGTTTGAAAGCTTGCCCCATCCCCAGACGCCCTTCTTCTCCACGAATGCGCCGTAGGCGCTGTAAACATCGGTTTCACCAAGTGAGCCGTTCCAGGCGCGGAACCGATAGGCGCCGAAGAGACGGGTCTCCACCTCGCCAAGCACTGGCAGCGTGATGAAGTGATTTACATCGCCAGAGAAACGGCTGCCGTTGATGAAATTGTTTGGGTTGAATGTGCTGATATCGGCATCCGCCTCCACGTTCAAGCCCATCACACTGCCTCTGAGTTCGGCTTCTAGGCCGAACAGATCACCGATGGCATTGCTTTGTGTGACCTGTAAGCTGTCTATGGATTCGCTTGGTGCAACGTAGCTGTTGTTGCTGCCGTCAATCGCCCGCTGGAGCAGGAACTGAGGTTGCAGATCGAGTGTGATGTTGTCCGAGAGTTTGATGGACTTGAGCTCGCGTCCCACGAAGAAACCGCTGCGGTCTTCGTTATCGATGCCAAGCACCCAGCGGTTAACAACTTCCTCTTGTTTTTGAATTCTTTGTGTTCTGGAAACTGGGATTGATAGACGTTCCTCGACGATCAGGCGGTTGCGCTGGCTCTTGATCAGGATGTCTCCGTTGTCTTGTTCTGTGGCTACAACATCCTCTGCATCGATGCGGGTCTGAGCAGGCGTGAAGGGGTCATTGGTGAAGCTCATTCGGTCGGCAGTCCAGCCCTCAGGGGTGAAGCTCACCTGGGCTGCCTGGATTCGCCAACGGCTGATTTCGCCGGTGATGAATTTTGTCTTCCCGCGAGTGTTGAGCTGAGAAGGTTTCACTCCGCCGTATCGGTTAGCGGAAAGCACTTCGCTATTGCGGACGTTGTCAGCGACACCTCTGCTTTGTTCAATCACTAACCGCTGCTGCAGCTGAATACTGCTGATCCGTTGATCGATGGCTGCGATGGCTGCGCTGCGACGTTGCTCCTGTTCGGCTGGAGAAAGGCTCGATTCATCGGACTGCGCCGAAGCCTCTGTGACATCTGCAGCAGCAGAGTTTGCATCTGAATCACGTACAGGATTACCCAGTGTGATGTCTTCGAGTTGTTCGCTCAGGCTTTGTGATCCAGTTCGAGCTGCGCGGTCGGAATCCTGGCAACCCAACGGAGGTGGCGCTTCAGGACTGACTGGCTCAGGTTGATCCTGTCCCCAGCGGTAGCGAAGTCCAATCAGGTAGGCGTTGCTCCCTTCCTTCACGCCGCTGTACGTCCCGAAGGCACCAGAGCGGTGGTGAATGCGCCCCACCATGGACAACTCAGGAGACACCGCCGCTTCCAGTTCAAAAGCGAGGTAATTGAGCAGGTTCGCGTAATTCTCGCGGTAGGTGCGCTCGTAATTACTGACTGCCGAGTTGTAGCTGATGCCTTCGACGAAGCCAAGGCTGAGCCATGGTTGAACCCATAGGCGGGCACCTAAGCCGAGGATGCCTTCGCCGAACGTCTGGGCTGGGGTGTTCGCGTTGGGAACGGTCTGATTGAACGGGCCACCCTGCTGTTTGTAGGCCTTGTGGGCGAACAGATCGGCTTCGAGTTCCAGTTGCAGCGGCCCTGCTCGCCAGATGCGCTTTTGCATGCTGACGCCAAGCAGATACTCAGGGCGCATGCGTCCGTTAAATAGGAAGGTGTCTCCGAAGTTGGAATCAATCATCTGTCCGCCCCAGGCGGTCACGGCCCATGAGTGCGGATGCCAGTCGGGAATTTCTGGGATTGCCGGCGGGCAAGCCATGCCTTCTCCAGCCTTGCTCTCTGCTGGGTTGGTGTCTTGAACCAGCCATGCATCGCTTGGCAGTGGCTGCTCCTGATCCCAGAAGCCGGCACCATCACCTTGCGGGCTGATCCGATTCGCTGTGAACGCGTCAAGCTCGATGTCAATGGCAGTCGGGAATCCGAGCCCAGTGCTCTCGACAACTGGCAGCAACCTGTTTGGGTTTGGATTCTGTGTATCGACTTGGCCTGATGGCGATGCGTTGGGAGTCGGGGCTGATGGGTTGTTTGATAGTGGGTTGAAATCAACGGCAGCAGAATCGAGATCGAGAACGCCGTAGACGTCCTCCATCGATCCGCTGCCCTGGATCAAGCTGAATCGCAGGCTGCTGGCCTGGAAATACTGTTCGCCCTTGCGGTAACGAACACTGCCGCGAGCAAACAGGCTGTTGAACGTCGTGTCGAACTCCAGGCGATCCGCTTGCAACACCCCGCCATTGATCACAGCACTCACGTTGCCTTCGACGATCAACAGTTGACGCCTGGCGTCGTAGGTCTGGCGCTCGGCCCGCAGGCGTAATTCAGGTGGAGGCTGAACGACTGCCTCTTGTTCCGCAACCTCCCCGGGTTCATCCTCGATTGTTAAGACCTCACGATCGCCATTGTTGTCCGAAGGCGATTCCAGGCGCGTGGGAGGAATGACTCCGAACTCGATCAGGTCTTCGAAACCTTCTGACCGTGCTGGGCCTCCGAGAACTGCAGCCATAGCCAGCAGACCCGTGATCGTGATGGGAGATCGGGAAGCTGGCAAATCCGCTTAGGAGTGGCCGCCGATCCTCACATGAGCAAGATCAGCCTGAGTCCTGAAATGACCAGTGTTCGTCGTGACCCCTGAACGTCGTTCGCTCAGATCACCTCTGCACTCAATCTTCCAGGTCCTTGCGACTCGGGGTGCGGCTGGGGTCACTCGCCAGAAAACCAAAGACGAAGATCCCGATAAAAAAGAAGACGACCGAGTAAACGGAGATCTTGAGGGCGAGCATGGAGACCGACCGGCGTCTGGGATAGAGCCATCATCTTATGGGTCAAGGTTGTGAATTCACGATGCAGCCCCCTCTACAGCCCCGGCGATTGGCGTGGATTGAAACGTTTCGAAGTCGCAGCCGCCTCGATCTGCTCTCTTTTTGGCATCGATGCGGTGATTTCCACAGGCAATCCGTCCTTGAAGAGCCTTGGGGAGCGCAGCATCGACCTGACTGGGCGAAGCGTGGACTGTTGATCTGGCCAAGAGGGGGCGTCTGGTTGCGAATTGAGCAGACCATCACCTGGCCAAAGCACTGGCAGCAGTGCGAAGACAGCCTTGAAAGGCTTGTTCTCAGTTGGTGGGCAGACCAGGTGCGTCTCTGGGTGGATGGGGTTCTCGTGCATGAAGGGGACCTGTTCGACACCCGTTGCCGCTGGAAGCTGCCGGTTCACTGGAATGAGGGAGCGGGCCTGAGGTTGCTGCTGGAGCTGCGCAGTCCTTGTCATGACGATGGTGCACTGATCACCAGTGATCTGGTCCGGGAGCCCGCAGTGCCCTCTGTTGATCCGCAGGCATGTCTGCTTCCTCAGGCTCTTGATCTCACAGGCATCAAGGCAGAGACGCTGCCTGAGTCGTGGCTTCATTGCGATCCGCTATCCACTGAGGCGGTGGTTCAGGTTGATCAACACCTTGCAGGGCTGGCTCATGCCGCTGGTGGATTGCACTGGGTTGGGCATGCTCATCTGGATCTGGCCTGGTTGTGGCCTGTTGCTGACACCTGGCAGGCGGCGGAACGCACCTTCCACTCCGCTTTGGACTTGATGGAGCTCTTCCCGGAGCTGCATTTCGCCCACTCAACCCCAGCTCTTTATGAGTGGATGGAGCGCCACCGCCCTGCATTGTTTGTACGCATTCAGCAGGCCAGTCGTCTGGGTCGTTGGGAGCCCATCAACGGTCCCTGGGTTGAAACCGACTGTGTGCTTGTGAGCACGGCCTCACTTTGGCGGCAATTTTCATTGGGTCAGGAGTCCAGTCAGAGATTGTTTCCGGAGTGGTCTCACGATTTGGCCTGGTTGCCGGACAGTTTCGGGTTTGGGTCCGGGCTGCCTGCCGTTGCCCACGCCACTGGCGTTCGCTGGTTCTGCACACACAAGTTGGCGTGGAATGCCACCAATGTTTTTCCGCACCGTCTGTTTCGCTGGCGCGGCCGCGGCGGCACGGAGCTGCTGGCGTTGATGTTGCCAGGCATCGGCACAGATGCCGATCCAATGGCCATGCATCAAGAACAGCAGCGCTTTCAGGTCAACACGGGAGTCGACCAGGCCCTGTGGTTGCCCGGGGTTGGTGATCACGGCGGTGGGCCGACCAGGGAAATGCTGGAAGAGATGCAGCTCTGGCAAGACCATCCACAGGCCGCCCCACGTCGCGCTGGGACGGTGCGTGACTACCTGAAGCAGCTTGAGCCGCTCAGGTCAGCGTTACCCGTCTGGAAGGACGAGCTGTACCTGGAACTGCATCGGGGTTGTGCCACTTCTCGCCCAGATCAGAAACGACACAACCGCACCCTGGAGCGGTTGCTGCGGGAGGCTGATCTGGTGGAGGCCCTTGGAGCAAAACCCACGCAGCGGAGTGACTGGCAGGTACTGCTGTTCCAACAGTTCCACGACATTCTTCCTGGAACCTCGATTCCTGAAGTGTTTGATCAGGCTGAGCCCCAGTGGCGAGCTGCCCGCCGATGTGTGGCAGTGCTGAGGACTGCAGGTCTTCATCAATTGCTCAGTCGTGTGTCGCCCGCGGACTCAGCGCCTGATAAGGCTTGTCAACGCTGGGCATGGTGCGGGCTGCAGCCACTGCAGCGCTGGTCTCCACTGGTGCGGCTGCCTCGCGGTCGGTGGTCATGTGAGGGCAACAACCTGCCAACACAAGTTGCTCCAGGTGGGGATCTGTGGGTGCAGTTGCCGGAGGCTCAGGGGGTGATGGCACTGCCTCTGGAGTGTCATCCAGATGCACCAGCCGTTGCTTCAGCATCTGTGATGGCTGCTCCTGTTGTGCGGAATTCGGTTCGGGTTCAGCGCATCGCCGAGCAGAGCTGGCGCCTATGCAACGGTCTGCTCACGCTTGAGCTGGACCGCAGGGGACTGACCCGCCTGCAGGACGAGCAGGGTGTTGATCAGCTCTCGGAACCAGTGCAGTTCCGGCGCTATCGCGACCGGGGTGAGTTCTGGGATGCCTGGGATCTGGCTGTGGATTATCCGCAGCACCCACTGCCGATGGCTGCTGATTGGCAGCTGGAGTTGGTGGAGCAGGGCCCGCTGGTGGCCAGGGTCGTGATGCGCAGCTCGATCGAGAGCAGTGCGCTGCGCATCGACGTGCTGCTGCGAGCCGACAGCCCTGCCGTTGAATTGCAAATGACGATCGACTGGCGTCAGATCCATGAACTGCTTCGCGTGGTCTGTCCCCTTGCCAGGTCAGCGGTGCGTTGGGCTGCGGACACCAGCGGCGGTGTGATCGAACGACCCGCTGTTGCCTTGACGGCCAGCGAGCATGCTCGCTGGGAGGTTCCTGTGATTTCCTGGTTGGCCAGTGAGGAAGCTGGCCCTGGTGGTGGGCTTGGCGTCTTGCTTGACGGCCCTCAGGGGGTTGATGCCGGCCCGCATCATCTGGGAATCTCATTACTACGTGGGCCGACTTGGCCTGATCCATCAGCGGATCAGCGACTACATCGTCACCGCCTGGCACTGATGCCTGTTTCAAGCGGTTGGTATCGCGATGGTCTTGCGCAGGCGGCGATTCGCTTTCGTGAACCGGGTTGGTTGGGACCGATCAAATCCTGTCGTCGCTGGTATGGATTCCCTGCTCTGCCTCAGCAGCTGGTACCGGTCTCGATCCGACCGGATCAATCCGCTGATGCGGTTCAACATGCCGTTCTAGTTCAGCTGTTGAACCCAGGGAGCGCAAGGGTGACCTGGTCGCCTGGCGATCAGGGCTGGTTGATTCAGGATGGACAACAGTCCACAACAATTAACCCAGGTGCGTTGCAAGAGCTGCGCTTAGTCCCTCAGTCGTCGTGATCGTCGAAGGGATCGTCCAGACGCTTCGAGGGTGGTCCGAAGGCTGTGTAAACGCCAAAACCGGTCAGTCCAAGCAGGGCTGTTAACACCGCGATCGACACCGACAGCGCCGGGGAAGAGCTTTCCATCACATCTCTCGACAGGATCGGCCCTGATCAGGGCCGGGACCCCTACAGTATCGGGACTGAACTTCACCCGAGACCTCAGGGCCGCTATGGCACAACGCACTCGTTTGGGCGATCTGCTCCGTCCCCTCAACTCCGAGTACGGCAAGGTTGTCCCCGGCTGGGGAACCACCCCTGTTATGGGCATCTTCATGGTGCTGTTTCTGGTTTTCCTGCTGGTGATCCTTCAGCTCTATAACCAGTCTCTGATCCTTGAAGGAATCAACGTGAACTGGAACGGCGGCGCCTGATTCGGCACGCTCATCACTTTCCATGAATATCTTCGGCATCGGACTTCCTGAGATGGCCGTCATCGGAGCCGTTGCGCTCTTGGTGTTCGGACCGAAGCGTTTGCCAGAATTTGGCCGGACGCTCGGCAAAACGCTGAAAGGATTTCAGACAGCCTCCAAAGAATTCGAACGCGAAATCAGCAAAGCGATGGCTGATCCTGAGGAACTTCCACCCTCCTCGTCTTCAGACCCAGCCCCGTCTCCCAAGGCTTCTGAGGATTGATCGGTGATCGAGCGTGGTGACCTCCGTCTGGTGGTCGGTCTGGGCAACCCCGGTGAAAAATATGCCTCGACACGGCACAACGTGGGATTCATGGCTCTTGAGTTGCTCACATCTCGTGAGGGTGGGCGTTTTAAGCCGATGTCAAAGCTTCAGGGTGATCTCGCTGATATCGGCTCCGGTAGCGCTCGACTCAGGCTGCTGATGCCACAGACCTACATGAATGACAGTGGTCGTTCGATCCGTGCAGCGCTGGATTGGTTTGATCTTGGGATTCATCAGCTGATCGTGCTCGTCGATGACATGGACTTGCCGCTCGGACGGTTGCGCCTGCGTGCGCGAGGTGGTGCCGGTGGACATAACGGCTTGAAAAGCACCATTCAGCATCTCGGCACCCAGGAGTTCGCTCGCCTTCGCATCGGCATTGGTGCTCCTGGTCGCAATCCTGAGGAACGGCGTGCCCGCACGGTGTCCCATGTGCTTGGTCAGTTCAACCGGTCTGAGGAACCTCTGCTCCAAGACGTACTGAGGGAAGTGTTGTCCGGCCTCGATCACATTCAGCGACAAGGCATGGATCGGGCTGGGAACGCCATCAATGCTGTGAATCTGGTGCCTGATCTTGATGGCGATCCGGCCTGATGGCACGCCTGCCTGTCACGACGGCTCATCTTCGGGTGCACCACCACAGCTTCCGAGACAAGTGTCTGCAAGGAGAGGTTCAGGCGGGTGGCTTCACCTGGACCTTCCACTGGTTGTTTGATCGGGGGGAGTTGAGTGTGGAGCCCTCCCTGGGCAGAGCCTTGATCCACGACGCCTTGCTTCGCTTTCTTGTGAAATCCGACTACAGGTTGGAAGCCGGTGGTGACTACAGCTTCACTGTGCGGGCCCGTTTCTGAGTGGGGCGGGACCAGGCCAAAGGATCTTGCGGCCGAGCTCCGATTCAAGAATCACCAGGGCTGCAACGGCATCCAGTTCGCTGGGGGGCAGCAGCAGGCCTCGGGGCATCAATCGCCGCCATCCTGTTGGGGGCCATAGCTGCCAGTAGCGCTTGCGTGCCTGAAGTGTGGTGCCGCGCTCATCCACCACTCTGACGGGAAGATCTTCAGGAAGCTGGTGTCTCAAGCTGTTGCTGGCTGTGCCATTCCCCAGCATCAAGCATTCAATCGGTGCGTCCTGCCTCCAGCACTGGAGGGTGTCCAGCACCGATTCGGTTGCCACAACGTGCCCTTCGATAACGCAGTCTCTGGTGCAATCGACAAGGACCAGGCCGCACTTGTTGCGCCCTGGGTCAACCGAGACGATCCGGTTCATGGACTCTCTTCCTCAAGCGTGGATGTTGGGCGCAGTGGGCGGCTTGGACGCAGCTCGATGGCAATGGGATCAGCGGTTTCACTACGCCGCACCGCAATTGCCTCGAGATCAACCCGTCCACCGCTGCGCTTGGTCAGCTCCCGAGCGAGCCTGTTGACGGCGTTGGTATCAAATTGAAGGCCTTGACTCAGGGACCCTCTTCGTCGCACCTCCGACAGAGTCGACGCCAGCAGAAGGTTGATGAGGTTTCGCACCGCTTCTGGATTCGTGTCCTGGCTGGCAAGAGTGGTTTTGGCCAGAACTTCTCCCTCAATGGTGATGGCCACATTGGGACGTACATCCGGGAAGGCGTACACCACGCTCTCACCGCGCAACACATTGGCCGCTGAGCGCAGTAGCACCACCCAGGTGCCAGGCTTTCGGATGGCTTGTTCCAGCCTTTCAATGTCCTGGCGGGGTACGAGGATGATCTGACGATCAGGAGCCTGTTCGGGCAGAACCTTCTGAAAAGCCTGCAGATTGGCTTCCCGCAGCACCTGGTCAATCACTTGCCGGGCTTGATCAGGACGATCCAGCTTGAGCGTGACAGTGGCCAGCGGCTGGCCACTGCTGATGGCCACATCTCCACGTCGCAGCGCTATCAGGTTCTTCTCCAATTGCTGGAGCTCCGCTTCGCCTGAGCTGATGCGTTGACGCACTGCTCGAAGTTCATCATCCGTGCGTTGGATTTCCGCATCGCGGTTGCGCACGTCCTGGCTGAGTCTCTGCCGTTCTGCCTCAAGTCGGCGTGTCTGCTCCTGAAGGGGTTGAAGTGTGCTGCGCAGCTCCCCGGCTCGTGCCTGCGCATCCGCCAGGATCTTTCTGGCTTTGATTTCATCGGCCCGAGCCTCTTCGAGTTGCTGCCGTGCCTTGCGCTGAGCCTTGCGGCTTCCCTTCAGGTCTGAGCGGCTGCTGCGCAGGCGGGCTTCGAGGTCATTGAGTTCAAACAGACCAACGCGCAGCTGGCGGCTCACCAGCAGCATCAGCCCAAGCGACAAGGCACTAATCAGGCTCCCCGTGAGCACAGTGATCACCACCGCGGTTTGACGTGGGCGAAGACCGAAAAGGCTCAGCCGGGCTTTGCCGACCCTCGAACCCAGTCGGTCACCAAGAGTGGAGAGCACGCCCCCGAGGATCAGCAGGGAAAGCAGCAGCAGCCAGCCGGTCACGATGCGTCAAACATGCGGCAGGCCGCTGAGGTGCTGCCCATCTTCACCTGTCGCGGGGTTAACTGAAACGTTTGGCTAGTGCAATCGGATCCAGAACAGTGATCTTCTTGCGGTCAATTTCGACCAGCCCTGAATTGCGTAGATCGCCAAGTAGACGCGTGATCGTGACACGCGTGGATCCGATCGCTTCAGCGATGGCCTGATGAGACAAACGCAGGTCAATGGTGATGCCCTGGGGGCCAGGCATCCCGAAGTCTCTGCAGAGGACAAGCAGAAAACTCACCAACCGGGAGGACATGTCCCGGTGCGTGAGGGTTTCAATCATCGTCTCGGTCTGCAGAATTCGGCTGGAGAGACCCTGAAGTAAAAGCAATCCCACGCTGGTGTTCGCTTCGATCGCCTGGCGTACAGAGCTCGCTGGGGCTGTCACCATTTCCACTCTGGTGAAGGCCACGGAGTGATAAAACCGATCGGAGCGATGTCCGGTGAGCAGTGAGAGAACGCCAAACAGGCTGTTTTCTCTCAGCAGGGCAACGGTGATCTCTTCACCCGACTCATAAACCCTCGATAAACGCACAGCTCCTCGTCGGATCAGATAGACGCGCTCGGCCGGGTCTCCTGGGAAAAAGATGGTCTTGTTCCGTTCCACCATTTCGGTGCTGGCACCTTCCAGATCACGGATCACTTCCAGCAGGGTGCGGCTGGCAGGGTTGGGCGCATTGGTCAGGCTTGTTTCTGCAGAACGCCCAGGCTGGGGAGCAGTCCGACTAAAGCCGCGCATTACTTCGGCCATGACCAACGCATCAATGCGGGGAAGTTAAGGAGCGATGCGCGGTCACCCTGTAGCAACGAACACGGTTCTCCTGGCTCAGTCTTCATGGAGCGCATCCAGCTGTGCAGCCATGAGCTGCGTCAACCCTGGTTCGGCAAGGTCCAGAAGGCTGTTGAGCTGCTGGCGACTGAATGGTGCACCTTCGGCAGTGCCCTGCAACTCCAATAGGTCGCCGGAGTTGTTCATCACCACATTGAGATCCACATCTGCCCGACTGTCTTCGCTGTAGTCCAAGTCCAGCAGAGCATGCCCCTCGATCAGTCCCACAGAGACAGCCGCCACCTGGTTGATGACCGGATGAGTGCTGATGCGACCTTGTGCAACCAACCGCTCGCAGGCCTTTTGCAGGGCGAGCCATGCCCCCGTAATCGCTGCAGTCCGTGTTCCCGCATCCGCCTGAATCACATCGCAGTCGATCAGCAGGGTGTTCTCACCCAACGCCTTCATGTCGATTGCCGCGCGAAGACTGCGGCCGATCAGGCGCTGGATCTCCTGGGTACGTCCTGACAGTTTCATCAGTTCCCTGCGCTGGCGATCAGGGGTGGATCCCGGCAGCAGGCGATATTCAGCGCTGAGCCATCCCAGGCCCTGATCCCGTCGCCAGCGCGGGACGCCTTCTTCATGGCAGACGCTGCAGAGCACGGTGGTGCGTCCGGTGTGCACTATCACAGAGCTCAGAGCGAAGCCCATGGGATCCCAGTCGATCGAGAAGGACCTGAGGTCGGCGGGTTGGCGGCCATCGTTGCGCTGGGTCTCGTTCATGGGGAACCGGATCGGGATCTTGAGCCTGCCAGTTGGCGTAGAGACACCAGGGATGGTGTCAAAGGGATTGTGATTTGCGCTTTCGCCGCTAGATTCAAATTCCGCTGGGTCGATTCGATTCCAGTCACATGGAAGCGACCGAGATGACCGCCAGCCTGAGCCCAAGCCATCGACCCCGCCAGCAGAGCGGTGCCGATCATCGGGTTCTGAACCGTGCGGGTTTGCATCCTCTGCCATCGCTCCAGCCACAGCAGCCCCTGCATCTGGTGGCTCCAGAAGGGCAGTTGCATGTGCATACCGCCCCTTATCGAGGAAGTTTCGGGACAGTTTTGAGTCAAGCCTTGCGTTCTGCTGGGCTTGGTAGTCGTGTTGCAGTGATGCAGTTCCTCAAAGGTGGTGTGGCTCAGGGCCCTAATGCGGCGATCACTCTTTGCGATCGCATGGTCTGGATGAGACCTGCTGTGATGGGATGTCTTTCGGATCAGGCCAGCTCAGCAGACCCCACAACTGTGGATGCTGTCCAAGCGGTCTGGCAGATCTGTCGTCGCCACCTGGCTAGCGGCGATCTTGATCAGTTGGTTTTGGATGAACTTGGCTTGGCCATAGATCTCGGCTACCTCAACGAATCTGAGGTTCGTGAAGGCCTGGATGCACGTCCTGGTTCCATGGATGTGAT
Organism: Synechococcus sp. GEYO; assembly: GCF_900473955.1. Lineage (NCBI taxonomy): Bacteria > Bacillati > Cyanobacteriota > Cyanophyceae > Synechococcales > Synechococcaceae > Synechococcus > Synechococcus sp. GEYO. Next base: position 37,027 of record NZ_UCNL01000013.1, on the reverse strand, counting down.
CATCACAGGACCGTCGATTCCGGACTCTCTCATGGGATTAGCCGACCAAGTGACGGAACTGCGCAAAGGTTTCTGATGCTCAAAAATGACCGTTGGATCACTGAACAGGCTGCCGCTGGCATGCTCGAACCCTTCCAGAAAGGGTTGATTCGCCATCTCGACCCTGAGCAGAAGCTGGCACCTGTGCTCAGCTTCGGATGTTCCTCATATGGCTACGACCTGCGGTTGTCGCCTCAGGAATTTCTGATCTTCAAGCATGTTCCTGGAACTGTGATGAACCCCAAGCGGTTCAATCCTGGAAACCTTGAACCAACCGAGCTTCACCATGATGACGATGGTGACTATTTCATCCTTCCCGCTCATTCCTACGGCCTGGGAGTGGCTCTTGAAAAGATGAAAGTTCCGCCGAACATCACCGTGATCTGCCTTGGTAAGAGCACCTATGCGCGGCTAGGCATCATTGTGAACACCACACCGGCTGAAGCCAGCTGGGAAGGGCATCTCACGCTTGAATTCAGTAACAGTTCAGGAGCTGACTGCCGCATCTATGCCAATGAAGGCATCTGCCAGCTGTTGTTCTTTGAAGGCGATCCCTGCGACACCACTTACAGCGATCGGCAGGGTAAATACCAGCATCAACCCGAGCGGGTAACACTGGCCAAGGTTTAAGTCAGGCGGGTCGCGATCGTCTTCCGATTCAGGGCGCCAGGCGCGCCTTGTGCAAGCGATTTTTCTCGTACCAGTCAGCAAACTCAGGTGCCCAGTTTTGAAGATGGGGCCACATCAGGTCACAAAGCTCTCTGATTTCCTGTTGCGCGTCGAGTTTCGAACGTAGGTCTAGGAAGTGAAGGAAGGCTCGAAGACTGAAGCTGACAACAAAGTGTTGTCGGTAGTCGAACGGAAGGATCCCACGGGCATGTTCCTCGGAAAAGCCATCGCGCAACAGATCGCGATAGCGCTCCGCGGCTTGTTGGCAGAGTTTGAGATCAATGCTTCGTTGCTCATCGACGTAGGTGTATTTCTTGCCTAGTCGGTCTCGGTATTCCCCGACCGGCCGCAGGTAGAACACTTCCTCGAGATCGAGTTTCCCTTCAGCTGCTCTACAGATGCGCTCACCCGTGTAACGCATCGATTGCACATCAAAGCTCACGCCCACTCGGTGGGTTCGCGCCTGCTGCATGACCGAGTGAGGGAACCAGCCAACGTTCAACACGATCTGAGCATGTTCCAGTGGGCCGTAATGGCCCTTCATTCCACCAAGCAACCGCTTGATGCAAATTTCTCCAGCCCTCGTTTCGTTCGGCCACTGGTCGCGTTCCATCACCACGAACCCTTCGCTGTAGTCCTGGTGCATGCCGGCATACACGCTCTGTTGAGGATTGGGCGTGGCGGCGATCAGTTCGACCCGGAAGCGGGAATCCATGAGGTTTTGAGGTTGCGGGTACGGGATGTTCGGTCGATCATCGCCTCTCCGGTCAGCATCGACCGCATTTAGGAGTGGCTTCTTGGACCGGTGGAATCCGCCAAGGCGGTTTGCGGTAGAGCACTCGTGCTGCCCACGCCAGTGAGAGCTGGAATTGGGCTGCCGTCGATCAAGGCATTGGCGATCGAATTCAGCTCGGTTTCAGTGCGTGCTCCGAGCGAGCGACCCCGCATTGTGCCGTCTGCGGAGAACAGATTCAGCTGAGGGATCCCAGTAACGTCGTAGCGATCGGTCAGGTCAAGCCAGCGCGGATTGTCGATGTTGACCAGAACCACATCCAGGTCGGCACTGTGACTTTGTTCGACCTCCAGCATCGCTGGAGCCATTTCGCGGCAGACCTCACACCAGTCGGCATAGAACTCGAGGATTGTGGGCCTACCGTTGCTGAGTGCCACTTCTGGCGATAACGACCGTCTGGCGAGCTGATCAAGTGGCGATTCGATGGAACCGCCGTTGCGCACCAGGAAAAGGCTGACAGCCAGGACCAGGGCTGAGACCAGCAGTAGAACTTTCTGCATTGTGCTGAGGCTGGAGCTTGAAGCGCTGTCGGTCATCGCGGACTGACATCAATGCCACCACTCTGACAGGACAAACCGCTTGCTGTTGCTAGCGTTTGACCGCAGATGATCGCGTCGTTGATCGACGTTTGTCCGCCGCGAATCTGCCTCCAAGCCGATGTCCGTCTTGCGTTTCCTGCTGTTACCGCTTCGGGCTCCGCTGCTGATCGTTCTGTTCGTGGTGTCGCTGTTCCTGGGCCATCACTGGGCGATCCAGGAGGCTTGGCTGGCCCAGGCCCATTCGATTTCGGTGAGCACTTTCTGGGCGTTAGAGATGATTCAGGCGGTCGTGGTGGTGGTGATCTGCACCATGCCCGACCTACTGCTCCGTCAGCTGTCAATGCTGATGGCGTCGAGTCGCGTGCTCAGCCTGGTGGTCACGCTCACGCTGTTAATCACAGTGGGGCTCTACGTTCTCAGTCTGAGCTTGTTGTCGGATGTGTTGATTTTGGGGTCTGCGACATTGCTGGCGCGCCTCGATCTCAGTCGCATCAAAGTGGTTCCGCCTCCGCAACTGATGGCGTTCTGGCTTGCAGTGATCGTGATCGGAGGCATCTGGATTGGCCATGATCTGCCCGATCCCCCGAGTTCACTGGCTGCAGCGATCAGTGCTGGCATCGTTGGTTGAACTGTTGTTCAGGTACGCCCAGAGATTGCCGAGCACCTTCTTGGTGTAGAGACGGGTTTCAGGGTATGGAATGCGTTCGACCCACAGCTCAGGGTCTTCATCAAGTTCACCACTGACCCAAGATTCCGCTGCCCCAGGCCCGGCGTTGTAGCTGGCAACCGTCAGCCAGGGATTGCCCTGCCATTGGTGCAGGAGACCTCCTAAGTAGCGAGCCCCGAGCACTGCACTGCGGTCTGGCTCGCGCAATTGAGCGGCACTGAGCTTTTCGCCCGCCACTTCGGCCGCAGTGGTCGGCATCAGCTGCAACAGTCCCACGGCACCAACGGGTGAAGCCACACCTGGGGAGAAACGAGATTCCTGTCGAGCAATAGCCAGAAGCAGCTCCAATCGCACCTCTTCTTGCTCTGAAGCTGCAAGGAACAGAGGCAGGAGCGGTCGGGGGTGAAGGCTGTTGTGCAGTAGCTGACGTGCCTCGCAGGCTGGGGACACCAGTCTCAGATTGGCTCGCCACAAACGGTTGAGACCGGTCCAGTGGTCATTCACCCCTAGCCGCAGTCGTCCCTCCAGTAGGAGCTGTTGCGGGGATGGAGTGGCGTTTGCTGCTGCGCTGCGCCAGGTTTCCCAGGCTTCCTGATGCATCTCAAGGCGCCAGAGCTGGTCAACCAAGGGACTGCCGCTGTTGAGAGGGCTCCAGCGTTGAACAGATTTCAGGCGTTCAGCCTTTGTAGCCGCAAGGATCTTGCCGCCCGAGAGAGCCGGCAGGTTTCCAGATCCCAGCCTGGCCTGAGCTCGCCAGGTGTAATAGCCGGGTGGCTGCTGACGCGTCAGCGACTGCCAGATCTCTTGGCCACCTTTGCGATCTCCAAGCTTGCCCATGCTCATCCCCAGCCAGAATTGTTGGCGCGCACGCAAGGGGTCAGGCAGTTGTTCCGCGGGAATCGCAGTCAGCCATGACCGTGCCAGTTCCCACTCACCTGTGAGCAATGCTTCGCGAGCGAGATCCCACTGCAGTTGCCAGCTGGCTGGATGGCCTGGCCAGCGTTGCAGCACCACCAGCCCTCCTTCGCCCCCTGCGAGACGAACCCGGGCTGCGGCCACATCGGCTGATCGTTTTTGGAGAGATTCAGGCAAAGCATCGATCAATGCCTGTTTCGGACGCAAAGGCTCGCTCAGCAGCGCTGCGGAGTTCAGTGCCTCCTGGCTGTCTGGATGATCCTTGGCAAGCTGCAGCAACATCGCTTCACCGCGTTGCTGTTGTTTCTCATTGCCTCGAAGTAGTGTGCGCCCGATCGACAGTGCCTGAGGCGGTGCCAGGGGTGTTCCCTGTAGGCAAAGTTCAGCGGACTGGCTATCACCAAGCTCAGCCAGGGCCGCTGCCAGTTTCAGCCGCTGCTGCTGCTTAAGTCCTACCCCTGTGATGGCGCCACAGGCCTTGCGAAGCAGCCGATCCGCTCCAGGCCAGCTGGCTCCCCAGCGTGCCAGATGCAAGGCACTGGATTGGATCAAGGCTTGGTCGGCGTCGTCCGGCAGTTCTGCGGCAGCCGCCAGAGAGGCTGGATGGCCGGGTTGAAGTCTGAGTAGCTCCTCCTTCAGTTTCGGTTGGTGATCAGCAAGGTGATAGCGGGCATCGGCACTGGCCGTTGACGTTGGGAAACGTCGAAGTAGATCACGCCAGTGTTGTTGCTCCTCCTGATCGCGGCCCAGTGACTTTGCCGCCAGAGCTTGTTGTTTCAAAGCCACAGCGGCCATTGGAGCTGGCCCCCAGCCCTGGCCGGTGAGGAGGCGTCTGCGCCGTTGTGGAGACTCGCCGCTGCGGCTGCCCAGCATCAGGGCGGCTTCGCGCCGCTGCTCAGGGTTCCCGGACCAGCGGTAGTGCGTCCAGAGCTGCGCATCACTCAGCTCCGGCGTGATCGGATGGTGTTGACTGCGCAAGAGCACACGACCACCCAAGATTGCCAGAACAGTCAGAAGCGTGGTGCCGCCGAGAAGTAGCGGTCCGCGGGTCTCTCGAGTGTTCAAGCCGTGGCTGGAAACTGCTGGCATTCTGTGCCCAGCAGGATCGAACTGGATGGTTGCTCAGCGTCGGCAACAGCGACCTGGCCAGCGCCAACGCTTGCGCCTGGTTGTGGCTTTAGGAATGGCTTTTGCGGTTTGGGGCCTGCGCTGGCTCTGGCCATTGCAGTGGTTGCCTGGCTGGGTGGTGCTGATGATGGGTTTATGGGCTCTGCTGGAACTGGCAGCTCTGCTGCTTGTGCCCCAGCGATGGAACTGATTGGCATCGTGCGGCTGTGGCCCTGTCACTGGTTCAGTGATCGGCTGTCTCAGGGCTCTTAAGGTTCAGTCCACAAATGAGACCACATGGCCTCTTCCGCCGCCCAGCCGCTCGGTTCACTTCACTCCCCTGAGGTCAGTTTCGGGACTGATGGTCTGCGGGGTCGTGTCGGTACAGCGATCACACCCGCTTTGGCGTTGCAGGTGGGTTTCTGGTGCGGGCGTGTCTTGCCGCCCGATGGTCCCGTTCTGATCGGGATGGATTCCCGCTGCAGCGGTTCGATGGTTGTGGCCGCTCTGACCGCCGGTCTGACTGCTGCAGGTCGTGAAGTCTGGACTCTTGGCCTTTGCCCCACACCTGCAGTTCCCGGTCTGGTCCGTCGCTTTCAGGCATCAGGCGGACTGATGGTTTCTGCAAGTCACAACCCGCCGGAAGACAACGGCATCAAGGTGTTTGGGCCAGACGGCAGCAAGCTGGGCTCCGCGTTGCAACGCCGCATCGAATCCGGTCTACGTGGAGAGGCTGATGCTGCTGGGCCGATGAGCGGTTGTGGCGCTGCAAGCCACCGCGCTGAATTGCTGCAGCACTATCGCGACAGTCTGCTGAGCAGCGTTCAGCATCAACGTTTGGATGGGGTACCGATCGTGCTCGATCTGTGCTGGGGTTCAGCAACCGCCTGCGGTGCAGAGGTCTTCCGCGCACTTGGGGCCGATCTCACCGTGCTGCACGGCATCGCCGACGGCGAACGCATCAATGTGGGCTGTGGATCCACCCATCTCGGACCGCTGCGCGAGGCGGTGATCGAACGCGGTGCGGCCATGGGCTTCGCCTTCGACGGTGATGCCGATCGAATGCTTGCAGTGGATGGTCGTGGTCGCGTGGTTGATGGTGACCATGTGCTTTATCTCTGGGGGTCTGTGCTTCAAGACAGCGGATCTCTGCCTGATCAGCGCCTGGTGGCCACGGTGATGTCCAACCTCGGATTTGAGCGGGCCTGGCAGGCCAGAGGTGGTCAGCTGGAGCGGACTCCTGTCGGCGATCAGCATGTGCACGCGGCCATGGTGAGTAGTGGTGCAGCCCTGGGTGGGGAACAGTCCGGCCACATCCTCTCTTCTGCCCATGGACTCGCCGGTGATGGGGTTCTCACGGCGCTTCAGCTCGCCACCCTTTGCCATGGCCAGCAGATGACTCTCGCGGACTGGCTGGATCGCAGCTTCCAGGCCTATCCACAAAAGTTGGTGAACGTCAGGGTGACAGACCTCAACCGTCGTAAGGGTTGGGCCGAGTGCGCTCAGCTGCGAGAGCTGGTCGACGAAGCAGAACGCTCGATGGCCGAAGACGGCAGGGTGCTGGTGCGCGCAAGTGGCACCGAGCCTCTTTTGCGGGTGATGGTGGAAGCGGCCGAGGCGGATGTGGTGGATCTCTGGACCGGTCGCTTGGCTGAAGCGGCTGACCGCCATCTCAATGTGGCTTAAGGGGGGAACGATCCACTGCGCAGGCCAGTGCACCATCACAGGCATCCCCTGGTGCCGATGGCCAGTTGCTCCCTGGTAGTAAGTCGAACACTGTTTGGTGAACGAGTTGGCGGAACTCCGCCAAGTGCTCCAGTGCTCCCCCGCGTGCAGCTAGTGATGGGGTGTGTAGATCGAGTGCCTTCGCGGTGGCTGCTGCTGCCTGAGCGAGTGCGGAGGCAGATCGTTGCAGGATTGCCCGAGCAGCGGTATCTCCTTGTGCGGCTGCTTCGTCGACCAGCGGTGCCAGCCTCGCGTGGTCGGCAACCCCATGGTTTGGGCTGACCAAGAGTGCTTTGAGGTCGGCGGCGCTGCGACAGCTCAGCGCATCCCAGAGCCGTTGGCGCAGGGTCCCATCAGGAGCACGGCCATCGGCCATCTTCACGCTGAGTTGAAGCGCCTCGTGGCCGATATCAAAGGCGGAGCCTGCGCCATCCAGACGCCAGCCCCAGCCACCGCAACGATGCTCGCGACCGTTGGCGTTGCGGCCCACCACGATCATTCCGGTGCCGCTGATCAGCACGATGCCCGCCTGATCGGGGAATGCGCCTCGCAAGGCGGTGCGTTCATCGCCGGTTGCCAGACAGCGGGCTTCGGGCAGTTGCAGTTCTGAAGCGAGTAGCGCTCCTCCCCTCTCCTGCAGGGGCGTTCCAGCCTCGATGCCACTGGCTCCAATGGCTGCAGCAAAGATTGGCTCTGACTTGTTGGGTTCCCGACCGCATCGCTGAGTCCAGTCGAGTCGGGCTCTGTCGAGGCTGAAGCGGATGGCAGAACGAAAGCGCTCTTCTCCGTCAGCAGCATCCAGATGGCTCACTCCTGGCCCTGAACCATCGCCGACCGTTCGAAGTTTGCCGTTCTCCCAAGCACTCAATCGGCAACGGCATTGGGTCTGTCCGGCATCAAATCCAGCCAGGATGGGAACTTGCTTGTTCAAGGCTCTCGGCGCATTTGGCTCAGGGTGGCCAGGCAAAACCAGCCGCTGATTTGCACTTCAGGACGGAAGAAGATGGTGTCGGCAGCACCCTGGATTAGCAGACCAGCGATGGCTGCGAGGCAGCCCAGGCAGGGAAGAGCAAGCTCTGCGTCTGCAGTCATGGCACGCCAACCGTTACGAAGGCTGGCAACCCCTAGCCCCAGACAGGCGAGCAGGCCAGGGATGCCGGTCTCAACCAGGATTTCAAGCGGCACTGAATAGGCACTGAGAGCGTTGAATTTCGGTTGCTGGTAAAGGGGGTAAACGCTGTTGAAGACTGCATTGCCAGGGCCGATGCCCAGCCAAGGACGATCTTGGATCATGTCGATCGCCGCGAGCCAGACGTTGATCCGGAAATTGTTGGAACTGTCGCCTCGACCTGCCAGCAGGCTGGCGACTCTGGTACGGATCGGTTCCACCTGTGTGGCGGCAACGGCCAGTACCACGCCAGTAATGACGAGCAGGGCGAGGGGAAGAAGCCGTCGCCAGAGCGCTGGCCAGTTTCGGATGTACCGAAGCAGCAGGAGCAGCATCAGCACACCGACTGAAGCCACAATCCCAAGCCAGCCACCGCGGCTATAGCTGAACAGCGTTGAAGCGCAGCCGAGGACCACTGCTGTGGCTGCGTAGAGCCTGGCCCCCCAGCCACGCCAGCGAATCATTGCCACGACGGCAATGGGCAGGATTGGCACCAGGTACCCCGCCAGGAGATTGGGATTGCCCAGTGGCCCGTAGATGCGGATGGTGCCCTCCGCCACCGAGTTGGGATCGGCCCAGCGAGCCAATTCCTCTGTGGTGGCATACAGCTGGCGTAATGCCAGCAGGCTGCTCAGCAAAGATCCGCCAAGCAATGCCGCCACCAAGCGGTCCCACCACTGAGGCCCGACACTCAGTAGCTGGCGCATCAGGGCATAGACCCCAAGGTAGCTGATCAGTTTGAGCAGACCTTTGGCGGCGGCGCTCGGGACCGGTGAAAGACCTGTGGCCAGAACGGCCACAGCCAGGAATAGGAGCAGCCAGCCACTGATCGAGCCGATGTGAGAGGGAGTTCTGGTGAGTGACCAGAGCACCCAAAGGGCTCCGCAGGCCAGCACGATCAGGCCCAGACCAGCACGCGTGAGGACTGGAAGTCCGGCCATCAGCAGGATCAGGACGATCCCCGCCAGATCGCTTAGGCGCTTCTGCTGTGCCGCTGAACCTGGTAGAAGTCCTTGCCAGCGCAGCAACCAAGGGGTAGGGGCCGAAGCCTCAGCCATCAGTGATTGAGAGGAACATCAGCGGGATTATCGACCCGTTGCCAGGCGATCTCCAGTTCTTTCAGCTCTGGCAGTGGCTGTTCGTTGCGCCGGTAAAGCACTCTGTAGGCAGGAAGGCCCTGCTCTTGCACGTAGCGTTCGCGTTCGGTAGGCACCGGTAGAGGGTTGTTGGTGCGCCAGGGACGCGTGTCTTCGTCGGGGCGGTCGAAGCAACCGCTCAGTTCGACCAGTGTGACCATCGGTTCCACCACTTCCAGAACATCGCTTTGCAGAAACAGCTCGCGACTGGGACTGAGAGCGGCAGCGATGGCGAGCAGTAGCGAGGGTTGCATCACCCGGCGCTTGCGGTGTCGCCGCTTGAACCAGGGATCCGGAAACTGGATGCTCACCAGCTGCAGTTGATCCGCGGTCAGCTCCGCAAGCCAGCCCTCAAGGCTGATGTTGGCATTGCAAAAGAGGTAATGGAGATTGTGACGCTCGAGTTTGTCGCGGTCACGCTGGGCTGCCAGCACGAGCGGACGCCTGATTTCCACACCCAGATGATTCCAGTCTGGTTTCAGTGCTGACAGCTCAAGTAGACAGACGCCCCGGGCGCAGCCGATGTCCAAATGGATGGGGCGATTGGCGATGTCAAACAGCTGATCGGGACCGGGCAATTCCAGAGGCAGCTGAAAGAAGCGGCTGAGGGGATTGACGTGCTGCCGCATCAGGATCGCGTTGCACCTTCGGAAGGATCGCAGCGCAACAGGCCCCAGCAGGCGGTGTAGCCATGAAAATGCGTGGCTCCTCCCAGGGGGCCGATTTCGCCGTTGCAGAAGCTGCCGGCAACCGGGAGTTGTGGAAACACATCGCGAGCGATGCTGACATCGCCATCGGGGCTGCCAAACAAGCCGTTGCCCCGGCCCAGACATGCGAAGAGGAGTCCCATTAACGGTGTGGCGTCGCTGCCTTGATCGCGTCTGGTCTGCAACAGCTGGCGGGCTTCCTGTCTTGAGGCCTGCGCTTCACGCAGCTGGAACTGCACGTTTTGTCCGGCACGCACGCGATCGGCAACGGCAACCGCGCCGTTGCGTGGATCCACGCCGATCAGATTGCGCACCAGAAAGGACCTTTCGGGGCGATCAGTTGAGACGCCACCCTGATTCAGGCCAGCGAGCATGGCATCGGCAATGAAATGCTCCCGCTCCACACCCAGAAACAGTGAGTGCTGCACCAATTCCCTGTCTTCGGCGCTGAGATCGGCAAGCACGCGCTGTAAGCAGGCCACTGGACTGGCCCTGCGATCACCGTCGCTCAGTTCGAGCAGAACGTTGCGTTGAGCCTGTTCGATGGCGAAGACCGGTCCAATCGGTCGGCATCCCTGGGCGACCACTGGATCCAGGCTCCAGGTGCCGCCGATGCTCAGTCCTACCGCGCCACCGATGACCTGATCTCCATAGAGCAGAGAACCATGATCGGCGTTGTGAGGTACGGCGATGCCTCCGACTTTGGCGATGCCGGGGTAGGCGTAATCCAGTCCGCTCACGAGATCGTTGATGGCATGACAGCCGGGATCGAGCAGCAGCAGCATTGAACGGCTGTGGTCAGGGTTCACCCCCACCCAGTCCTGCCAGTTCTGGGCGGCTCCATCAAGATCGGGCAGTTGGCTGCTGTCGAGACGGAAGCTGTTCAGTTCAGCTCCAGGAAGGTTAAGGAGACTGACGCTGAGTGCTGGCGTGCGTTCTACTTCATGGGCTTTGCCTGCGGTTGTGGTGCCAACGACACCACCGCCCAGACATCCGAGCCAGTGTTTGGCGTTCAGGCGTTTTTGCAACAGCGGCAGTAGGCGGGTCAGATCGCTCGCGAAATGACTCGAGATGAACACGAGGGCCAGATCGGCCTCATTCGAGCCCAGAGCACTGGTGACTTCCCTTGCAGCATCTTCAAGAGAAGACTTGCTGGACAGGGCATGTCGGCATTGAGCCTGCAGCCCGCGGCTCCGGAACCAGTCGAGAGGATTGAACGGAACCATGGATTGGACCTTACCAATCCTGTTGACCTGCTGGATGACCGTGATAATGGCCTTCTGATGTCCCTGGTCGGTGTCCGATTTCACAACACGCACCCTGGTGTGGCTCACCTATCGCCTCGGGGCGACGATTGCTTTGGGCATTCCGCTTGTGCTTCTGATCTGGTCGGGGCTTCGACGCGACCCTGCCTTGGTGAGGTTGCTAGGGATCTACTGGAAAGTGGCAAGTCTGCTGGCGATCAGCGTGCTGTTGCTGACTGATCAACGGCCTATCGGCTATTTCACGGCATTTCTGGCGCCTCTGCTGATGGCTGCGTCTCTTTGGTTCTGGGTTGACCTCAATGAGGAGCTGGCCGATAGCCCTCCGGGGCGCGCTCTGCCGTTCACGGTGCGGGTCTGGCGATGGGCCCTCACACTCTTCGCCTTGTTCGCCGCTGTGATGTCGGGTTCTGCACTGGGTTGCACCCGTCAGCTCGAGACCGATTCCTGTCGGCTTTGGCTGGAGGCGCCCCAGGGGCTGCATCGAGTCGCTGAGCGTGTGTTCGACTTCGTCTTCGGTGGTGAGTGGACGATGGCCGTGGCGGCCTTCATCGGCTATGTGGCTCTTGTGGCTTACGTCGTCGGTCTGCTGCAGTGGGCTCTGGTGCGTCTTCCCAAGCAGGGACGTGTCGCGGGGGATTTCTGATCATGGAATCCACCGCCCTCGTTCAGGAGCTGGAAGAGCGCACGCGTCTGAGCCCTGATCGGGTGGTGAGGTTGCACGGGTTTGTGTTGGATGAGCCGTTTGAACTGTTGATCTTTCGTGGCTTCAGCAGCAGCACAACCCATTCCACAGCCTTCGATCCAGATGCATCGGTTCTCCCCGATGGCACGCGCTTGGATTGGGCGGAATTGCTGCAGGGCCCGCTGGACCCCTCCGGCGAAACCAGGCTTGTCGGGCCTGTGAATCCGGAAGAACTGCTGGCTCAGGCCAGCTGGTGATCAGCGACGATTCAGAACATTGCAACAGCGTCCGCACAGGGTTGGATGCTGGGTGTGCTGGCCCACATCACTCTCGTAGTGCCAACAGCGTTCGCATTTGATCCCACGGGCTCTGCTCACCTCGATGATCGCGGTGTCGTCTGTCTGGTCGGCGAGGAGTTCGGCCCAGGGCTCTCCTCCTAATTGCAGCTGAGAGACCAGCAGCCAGTCGCGCAGACCATCAGCCTCCGCATCGCCGTTCTCGTTCAACCAGTTGAGGGCTGACTCCAGCTCTGGGTTGCGAGTTTCGATTCTGACGGCTGCCTCCAGCGATGCCCCCAGTTCCTGTCTGCTTCGGCAGTCCTCCAAAACTCTGTTCACCGCAGCACGCAGCTCTCGCAATCGCTGGATCGGTTCACTGAGGCTGGGATCGCGCCATTCGGCTGGAACAGTTGGCCAACCGCGCTGGAAAACCGATGTCTCCTCTACCTCGTAGGGCAGGTTCTGCCAGATGTCCTCGGCCATGTGGCACAGCACAGGAGCGATCAGACCAGCCAGTCGTTCGATGATCAGCGACATCACGGTCTGACAGCTCCGTCGTCGTCGGTCGGAGGGTGCGCTCACATAGAGCCTGTCCTTGGCGATGTCGAGATAAAAGTTCGACAGGTCGGTCACGCAGAAGTTCTGCAGTAGTTGGAAGAAGCGGAAGAATTCAAAGCTCTCGAACGCTTCCGTGATCTCATCCATCACCTCCGCAGTTCGCTGCAGCATCCAGCGGTCCAGCAACGGCAGCTTCTCCACAGGAATGGCGTCGTCGGCTGGATTGAAGTCGTGGAGGTTGCCCAGTAGGTAGCGGCTGGTGTTGCGCACCTTGCGGTAGACATCCGCGAGTTGGCGAAGGATGCCGGCACCGATCGGCACATCAGCGGAGTAGTCAACCGAGCTCACCCACAGGCGCAGCACATCAGCGCCGTAGGCAGGTTCTTGCTTCTGGTTCTTGCCGCCCTCGATGATCACCATCGGGTCAACAACGTTGCCCAACGATTTACTCATCTTGCGACCTTTTTCATCCAAGGCGAAACCGTGAGTGAGCACTCGCTGGTAGGGGGCATGACCATTGACTGCCACGGATGTCAGCAATGAGCTCTGGAACCAGCCGCGATGTTGGTCAGAGCCCTCCAGGTACAGATCGGCGGGATAGCCAAGGCCCTCTTGTGGGCTCGAGACTGCGGCCCAACTGGAGCCGGAGTCGAACCACACATCCATGGTGTCGGTGCCCTTGCGCCATTGCTCAGCCTGATCGGCATAGGCGGGAGGCAGAAGATCAGCTTCGTCTTTTTCCCACCAAACATCGGCACCGTGTTCGGCGATCAGTGCTTCGATGTGCGCGAGGGTGTCGGCGTTGAGCAGGACGTCGCCTCCACTGCGGTTGTAGAAGACGGGGATCGGCACACCCCAGGTGCGCTGTCGGGAGATGCACCAGTCGCCCCGTTCCTTGACCATCGCCTCAATGCGGTTTCGACCTGAAGCGGGTGTCCACTCGACTCGATCGATGGCATCCAGGGCCTGCTGACGGAAGCCATCGACGGAGGCGAACCACTGTTCGGTGGCACGGAAGATCGTGGGCTTTTTGGTGCGCCAGTCATAGGGGTAGCGGTGTCCGTAGGTCTCTTGCTTCAGCAGTGCCCCTGCCGTCTCGAGCGCGTCGATGATCACTGGGTTGGCGTCCTTCAGGACATTGAGACCGGCGAAGGGTCCCGCCTCGTCCGTGAGCGTGCCAGCTTCGTCGACAGGGCACAGAACAGGTAGGCCATTTTTCTGGCCTGTGTGAAAGTCGTCGACTCCATGGCCTGGTGCCGTGTGCACGAGGCCTGTGCCCGATTCTGTCGTGATGTATTCACCGCCGAGCACAACGGGGCTGGTGCGGTCCAGCAAGGGATGGCGGTACGTCAGTCCGGAAAGCAGCGCTCCCTTCACCGTGGCTTTGCGGACGAGTGGTCGCTCCAGCGTTGTGGCGAGGGAGTCGATCAGGTCAGCGGCCACCACAAGCAGCCGCCCCTCGCCATCGTCGACGAGGGCATAGTCCAGGCGTTCATTGACGGAGACCGCCAGGTTGGCCGGAAGCGTCCAGGGGGTTGTGGTCCAGATCGCCACCTGAAGGGTCTTCCCGAGTGCGTCGGCATCACCGGGCAATTCGATGCCCTCTGTGCTGAGGGCGTCGCGCAGCGGTGCGGGTAGTTCAACCGCCGGGAAGGCGACGTAAACGCTGGGGCTGGTGTGGCCATCGGGGTACTCGAGCTCTGCCTCTGCTAGTGCTGTCTGCGAGCTGGGGCTCCAATGCACCGGTTTGAGACCCCTGTAGATGTGCCCTTTGAGCACCATCTCGCCGAAGACCTTGATCTGGGCGGCTTCGTAGTTCTTTTGCAGGGTGAGGTAAGGCTCTTGCCAGTCGGCCCAGATCCCCCAACGCTGAAACCCTTTCATCTGGCCGTTCACCTGCTTGCGGGCATAGACGGCGGCCTTTTTGCGCAGCTTGATCGGTGTGAGCGCTTGGCGCTGATCCTGATCCATCGACTGCAGAACCTTCAGTTCGATCGGTAGGCCATGGCAGTCCCAGCCAGGGATGTAACGAACCTTGCGTCCTCGCAGGATCTGATATTTATTGATCACATCCTTGAGAACCTTGTTCAAGGCATGGCCCATATGCAGGGGGCCATTGGCGTAAGGCGGTCCGTCGTGCAGGGTGAAGATCGGCCCTGAGTTCTGCAGGCCCAGCTTCAGGTCGATCCCGTTCTCACTCCAGAACGACTGCAGCTCTGGTTCTCGCTTCACGGCATTGGCGCGCATGCCGAAGCTGGTCTGCAGCAGGTTGAGCGTGTCCTTGTAGGAGGGACGTCCTTCGGCGTTGGCGTCGCGCGTCTCCTTGCTCACGGTTGGGCAGCTGCAGACGGAATTATCCGTCCTCGCTGGCCAAGTTGGGTGCCGTTGCTTCCTTGGGCTTCTCCAGGGTTGTTGAAAGTGCGTCCTCCGTGGTGTCTGGCTGATTGGAGTGCTCAGGGCGAACCCAGCGTTTGCCGCTGCGGCTACTGCCCTCTTCACGATTGTCAGCAGGTGGTTCGGTTTTCAGGCTGCCGATAGCAGCCTGCAGATTGGTCAGCAATGTGGTGACCGACGTGCTGAGCTGTTGCGCGCTCGTCGCCCAACGTTCTTTTGACTGCAGTCGCTGTTGCTCCTCTTGGCTGAGTCGTTGCCAGCGTGATTGGGCCACCTCTGCGCCGAGTCGACTTATCAGCAAAGCGCTGCAGATGACGGCGAGCATCGGTGCACCGCGCAGGCGGTCACTACTGGTGACCAAAACCAGGCCGAGCAGCAGCACAATGCCTCCCCAGATCCCGTCTCTGGGCCGACTCAGTTCCGTGGCGAGCAATGGCAGCAGCAGGACCGCCAGGCCCAACAGCAGACAAAGGTCTCCAGCGATTGTGGCCAGCATCAAAGAAGCAGCATGTCTGGGTGCATTCTGGTTGCCTGCCTAGAGTTGCAACCTGCCCATCTGGCGGAATTGGTAGACGCGCTGGTTTTAGGTACCAGTGGCTTCGGTCGTGGGGGTTCAAGTCCCCCGGTGGGCATCCGTTTCCCTAATTTGGTTCCACTTACTGCGGTCAGCCAATCTCCCCTCGTTGATGACACAGGCCCTCGGACAACCTGCAACGCAAGGCGCTCAGACTCGTCTGCGCTCTGTGCCGAGGGAATTCTTGGCACCACCTGCAGCGTTGAACCTCACCGTGGGGTTGTTTCTTGGTGGTTATGTGCTGGCCGCATTGACCATCTGGGGTTGGTTTGTGGCGGGATGGCCCCTACCAGTGTTGTTGGCAACCGGTTTTCTGGCTCTGCACTTAGAGGGCACCGTCATCCATGACGCCTGCCATAAATCAGCGCATCCTGTCCCCTGGATCAATCAGGCCATGGGGCATGGCTCAGCACTGTTGCTCGGCTTCAGTTTCCCTGTTTTCACCAGGGTTCATCTCGAGCATCACGCCCATGTGAATGATCCCAATAATGATCCGGATCACATCGTGAGCACCTTCGGACCTCTGTGGTTAATCGCTCCACGATTTTTCTATCACGAGTGGTTTTTCTTTCAGCGCAGATTGTGGAAGCGCTGGGAATTAATGCAGTGGGGTTTCGAGCGCAGTATTTTTCTGGTGATTGTTGTTGCTGCGGCCAAATTTCAGTTTCTTCCCTTTGTCTTCAACTGCTGGTTTGCTCCAGCTCTCATGGTTGGAGTGACTCTCGGTCTGTTTTTTGATTACTTACCCCACCGACCTTTTACATCGCGTAATCGCTGGAAGAACTCCAGGATCTATCCAGGCCGGCTCATGAATTGGTTGATCATGGGTCAGAACTATCACCTCATCCATCATCTATGGCCATCGATTCCCTGGTTTGATTACAAACCTGCCTATGAAGCAACTAAGCCTTTATTGGATTCCAAAGGCTCCCCGCAGCGGCTGGGAATTTTTGAAACACGCCGCGATGGATATAACTTTCTCTACGACATTCTTGTTGGGGTTCGTAGCCACAAACGCCGCAGGGGAAAAATGCGCCGTGTCGCCAGATTTATGCCTTTGCGTCGGCTACAAAGACCCTGGCTGGGATTTGTTAACGAGATTGCGATTAAAACCGAGTCAAAGCGTTCGTCCTCTTCCTCTCGCTGATCATTCGGCCAGGATTTTTGGCACTCGGAAGAAGTCTCCTTCTCTCAAAGGTGCCTGTTCCAGAAGTTCTTCTCGCACCTGGGTGGGTTCCACCTTGTCTGTTCTGGTGGCATTCACCACTTCCACCGCACGGGTGGTGGGAGGAACACCTTCGGTGTCCACGCCCTGGAGCTGATCCACATAATCGAGAATCCGCTCGAGCTGCCCTGTGTAGGTCGTGATTTTCTCCTCAGGCAGATCGAGGCGGGCCAGATGGGCCACCTTGCGCACGTCGTCGGCGGTGATCTTGCTCATGCAGCGGCGAGAAAAGTTTCCAGATCCTCGCGCAACGCCTTCGCTGCCGTGTTCAAGAGCTCCAGGCCGTGTTCTGGTCTGGCCAGAAAAGGGTCTGATCCCATGCGTCCGTCGGGGTAGCGGCGGCGGAAGTCCGCAGGCCCATGAATCGATCCGCAGGGTGCTGGATCTGGCAGCGATCTCTGCTTGCTGATCAGGCTGTCGTGGAGATGCAGGGTGACGGCAATCTCGCTGGGGGTGGCGTGCTGTCCTTCGCGGTCGCCATAGAGCTCACGGGCTCGCCTCATCACCGGACCGGCCATGAACCAGTTCGCCAGCCTGCAGCGCAAACGCGGGGCAACCTCCAGGTTGCGGCTTGCTGCGGTGCCATAGGCCTGAGCGAAGGCTGCCTTGCTTGTGGCGATGTTGCCGCCATGACCGTTCACCACAAGGATCCGCTCGAAGCCGTGGGTGGCCAGTGAGATCACAAGGTCATGCATCACAGCCAGCAAGGTTGCGGGCTGAAGGCTCATGGTGCCTGCAAATCCAAGATGGTGTTCGGCCATGCCGAAAGCTTGCACAGGCGTGACCAGGACGCCGCTCAGCCGTCCGAGCTCAAGAGCTACGGCCTCGGCGGTCAGGGCGTCGGTGCCGATGGCTCCTGTCGGGCCGTGTTGCTCAGTGGATCCAAGCGGAACAATGATTCCTTTGCAGCTCTGCAGGTACTGATCAACGTCAGGCCAGCTCTGCAGGGCCAGGCGAATGGTGTCGTTGTTAGCGGCCGGGCCGGGGAGGATGGAAGGCATGCCGAACGTGGCGTTGGCTTGATGATCGATCGTGGATCGTGAGAGCTGGCTTTAGTGCGCTGTGCCGTTGCCGTCGTATTGATCAGTGTTGTAGTAGCCGCCCATGGTGCCGAACAAGAACGTGGTCACCACGAAGAAGCCGCTGCTGAACAGCAACACCGTTCCCAGGTTGAAACCGGAGAGTGCAGCATCCATGGCTTTAGATCGGTTTCTCCAAGCCTGACAGCGGATTGGTGCTTGTCATCACTTGCATGCAGGGATCGTCATCGCCCCCGATCTCACTGCCGCTGTGGGGGATCTCAAGCCACTGTCTCAGTCGACCAGTGATCCAGATGAATGGCAGGGTGTCCGCTAGTGCAGCGGCCGACTTGAACAAATAGCCGCTGGCGATGAACGAAATCAGTTGCGGAGCCACCGGTTCGCCCGGACGCACGGGGAGAACGCCCGAGGCGTAATGGCTGATCAGCACTACAGCGCTCGTGTCCACCAACTGGCTCACCAGCGTGGAGCCGTTGTTGCGCAGCCACAGTGCCTTGCCATTGCTCACTCTTTTCCAGAAATGGAACATGCGCACATCCACGAACTGAGCCGTCAGATAGGCAGCCATGGAGGCGATGACTGATCCGAAGGCCAGGCGTTGGATGTCGAAGAAGGTGGCATCAGGCGCGCCTTCCACTCCTGGCAAAACTCCTCCCAGCCAAAGGATCAGCACGACCCAGCCATTGAGCAGCAGGCCAACCCAAACCACCTGCGCGGCCCTCTTCTCGCCCCAGAGCTCACTGATTAGATCCGTGCAGAGAAAGGTGATCGGGTAAGGCAGAGCACCCACGGCCACCACAACTGGCCAGGAACCAATGTGCCCCAGTTCAAGGAAGCGGGTCAGGCCAAGAATGTTGAGCATGCCCAGCGTCCCTAGAAACAGCCCGGCAAGCACTAGAAAGCAGAACTCACGCCGTTGCTGAAGCGCAGGATTCATCCGTGACAATCACCAATGCTTTCAGGCTGCCAGGTTCTGCGTGCGCTTGCTGTTGCCCTGACGTCTTGGTCGGGGGCCATCACGCTGCCAATCGCCAATATGTTTCGGAGTCTTTGGAATCGGCCTAAGCACCTGAATCTCCACTGCAAAGCTGCAGGAAGCGCATTGACGCTGTTGCTCAAAGAACACTCATCGTCACTCAGCTCATCACTTCCAATTGCCCAGTGCTGCCCCAGACCTTCTTCTGCCGCCCTGCTGAGGTGGTGGGACCTGAGCTGGTGGGCTGCCGGCTGGTGAAACGTCAGGCAGATGGATGTTTGCTTTGGGGCGTGATTGTGGAAACGGAGGCGTATTCGCAGGATGAACCTGCCTGTCACGGTTACCGCCGCCGTTCACCGCAGAACGAAACGCTGTTTGGTGAGCCTGGTCGTTTCTACGTGTACGTGAGCTATGGCATTCACCACTGCGTGAATGTGGTGACCGATCGTCCCGAATGGGCGAACGGAGTGTTGTTAAGGGCTGTGGCGCTTCCCGATGAACCCGAACGGGTTGCGGCCGGACCGGGCTTGTTAGCCCGCCGTTTCGGAATCGATCGCCGTTGTGATGCTTTGTCGGTCTGTGGAGGCGGTGATCTCTGGTTGGCCTCTCGCCCCGCCGAGCTGAGCGAACCTGCTGTGGTCACCACCACCCGGATCGGGGTCAGTCAGGGCGAGGATCTGCCTCTGCGCTGGTACCTGCAGGCCAGTCGCAGCGTTAGCAAACGGGCTCGCGGGGATCGTTCCCCGAAACCCAGTGAAGCCTTGCGACCCAACCCAAGCTGGGCAGCTGAGCTGTGCGCCTCTACGATGGGTCTCAGTGAGGTGAGGCCAGTTGAGCGCCTGGACACACCGACACATCCTTGATCTCGCGGCCTTTTCGTTAGAGGACTTCGCGACTGTTCTGGAGTTGGCTCATCGCTTCAGATCGATGCCGGCCACAGGTGCTCGTCGCCTGCCTGCGCTGCAGGGTCGCTTGGTGGCCACCCTCTTTTTTGAGCCCAGCACGCGGACCCGCAGCAGTTTCGAGCTGGCTGCCAAGCGCCTTTCTGCAGACGTCTCCAGTTTTTCGCCTTCCAGTAGTTCGCTCAGCAAGGGGGAATCACTGCTCGATACCGCCCGCACCTATGTAGCGATGGGCGCTGACATGCTGGTGGTGAGGCACCGCTGTACTGGTGTGCCTCGGCAGCTGGCTGAAGCTTTGGAGCGCACGGGTGAGCGCACCGTGATCCTCAATGCCGGTGATGGCTTGCACAGCCACCCCAGTCAAGGACTGCTGGATCTCTACACGCTTGCTTATCACTTTGATGCCAGCAATCTCCGCCTCGAGTCTTTGCAAGGTCGTCGGATTGTGATCGTGGGAGACATCCTGCACTCACGTGTGGCGCGCTCGAATCTCTGGGCTTTGACGGCTTGTGGTGCAGAGGTCGTGCTCTGCGGTCCGCCCACTTTGCTGCCAGATGCGTTCGCCGATTTCCTCGCTGAACCACCTCCAGGCCAGGCCAGCGATCCTGTTGACAAACGCGGGTCGTTGACGATCTGCCGCGACCTAGATGCCGCACTCAAGGGGGCGGATGCGGTGATGACCCTGCGCTTGCAGAAGGAACGCATGCGTCAGCACCTGCTCAGTGGGCTTGATCGTTACCACCGTGATTACGGTCTCAGCCATGATCGATTGGCTCGATGCGGAGCCTCAATCCCGGTACTGCACCCAGGCCCGGTCAATAGGGGGGTCGAGATGAGTGGGGCCCTGCTTGATGACCTGAACGCCAACCTGGTGGAGAGTCAGGTGAGCAATGGAATCCCAATCAGGATGGCCTTGCTTTATTTGATGGCAGCGGCGGAATCCTCTGTGGACTCTCCTGCTTTGGGTTGAGGCGAAAGACCGGAAACCTGATTGGAGTAGTAGTCCATCGCTGCCCGCAGTGCTGCTCCGGGCTCTGAGATGGATGGGCCTACTCCTGGTGCCATCGGGAACGCAGCATCCGGAGCATCCAAGCCCATGTGCTGACTAGGCATGCCCGTCAGCAACATCGAAGCTCTGGCCTGAGAGACCACCGCAAAGATCCATTTCAGGAGCAATGAGAAGCGATTCTCCTCATTGGGCATGAAGGCGAGGTGAGCAGCGGCCCAAAGCAGCCAGCCAAGACCGCCCTTGAATTTGAATCCACGCAAGTCTGCGACCGCATCGACACGATCCAGTACGGCCATGCTGCCGAAATCAAACCAGCTGAAGTTCGGCCGTGATCCTCCGGCCACAATTGCGGCGATGTCTTTGCCCACAAACCCTCCGGCCTGGGTTGCAGGCCCTGCCATTCCAGGCAGTTGATTTCCATCTCGAGTGTGCTTGTAGCAGCAGAGATCGCCCACCACCCGGATCTCGGGATGATCCTTCATGGAGAAATCTGGCTCCACAATCACGCGGCCGGCACGGTCCGTCTTGCAGCCCACGGAATCCGCCAACTTGCGGCCGAGATGAGATGGCCGTACTCCGGCGGTCCAGATCACTGTTGCTGCCTGCAGCTTGAGCTCACCATCTGGTGTTCCCACAATCACTTCACCGGGTTGCATGCTCTGCACACGCCCTTTGAATAGAAACTCCACACCGAGAGCCGACAAAGTTTTCTGTGCAGCCTGAGATAGCTCTTCCGGCATCGCTCTCAGTACGCGGTCGCCTGGGTCGACCACAACGATCCTGGTGTCTTCCAGATTCAGCTGGCGGAATTCCTTGCGCATGGCATTGCGCATCAGCTCCGAAGCGGCTCCAGCCATTTCGCAACCGGAGGGCCCTCCCCCAACGATCACGACTGTCTGCAGGAAACGACGTGCCTCAGGGTCAGGAGTCTGTTCGGCCTGCTCCATGGCCATCAGCAGACGCCGCCGAATCTCCTCGGCGTGTTCAAGAATTTTCATCGGTGGGGCAAAGGTCCGCCACTCTTCATGACCGAAGAAGGTGCTTCCCGATCCTGTTGCCAGCACAAGGTGGTCATAGCTGTAGGCCTTGCCGCTGAAGATGATCTGCTTGTCTTCAGCCTTGATCTCAGTGACTTCCCCAAGCAAAACCTGCACATTGCTTTGGCTTCCAACCAGCTGCCGCAGCGGAGTCGCTACATCACCACTGGAGACCAGTCCCGTCGCAACCTGATAGAGCAGAGGTTGGAACAGATTGAAGTTGCGTTTGTCGATCAGGGTGATGCGAACGTCTGCCTTGGCCAGAGCCTTGCAGGCACGAACACCCGCAAATCCGCCGCCCACAATGACTACGTGGGGCGCGTTTCTCAGACGCTCTTCGGGTGGATCCAGCTCGAGGTAGTAATGCTCTCCAGCCATGGATACAACCTTGACAATCTGAATTCAGCGTATGGATGCCAAACAGTTTTGTCTGCGCCTTCAATCACTTGAAGCGGGTTAAAGCAACTTGAATCCCTCTAGTAGGAGGCCATAAAGCAGCCCAATTCGTGTCATGTCGAGCAATTGTCGACCTAAGTGACTGCCGCGATCTTTGGCCCAGTGCCTTCTCGCCCGCACCATCAGTTCCATCAGCCCCACGGTCAGCATCGCTGCCACAGGGTCCATCAGATTGAGAGCACCAGAGACGGAAGCAACGCCGTTCCCGATCATGAAACTTCCTGTTAGCGCGATGAGAAGGAGTGATGTTCGTCTCCATGGATTAGTCGCCCACAGGTCCAGCCTGGTCGCAGCTTCTCCGAATGTTCGCTGAAGTCGAGTTGCTTGAAGACGCGCTGTCAACTTTGCAACCTCTTCAAAGAGAGGCAGGGACAACAACCGATGATCCCCATCACCCGGCCCGAACCCTGCTCTCCAATGTATACACCATCTATGGGGTGATTGCCTCTATCAACCGCTACATATTGAGGCTTTTGATGCAAAAAGCCCAAAATTGTCCGGTTGATGACCTGGTTGTTTTCGTAGAAAAGCCTGAACAGCTCTGCTTGGCAAGTGGAAACTTGAAGATTCAGTCGGATTCAGCTTTTGCTTTGCGAGAGCTTTTGCCTTCCAGTAGTTCAAGTAGCGCTTCCATTTGGGCCATGACGCCTCGCACTTCACCGGCTTCTGGCAGCAGGCCGTCTTCCATGACGCCCTGATGCATTTCGCGGAGTTCTTGGCGGATGTAGCGCAGATGGCTCACTACCTGTTCTCTTTTCGACTGAGACATCAATCGTGGCTTTCTCAGCCTCTCTTTTACCGCATGGCCTGAATGAACGCTCTCAAGTGCGTTAATCAGCGGCGGGAAAGGCCACCTGCCAGAAGAATCAGACCGTAGGTCAAAAGAGCGGAAGGTCTGACGAGCACTGAAAGACAGGCCGTGATGCTGAGCGCCAGCAGCAGTGAAGGCCTGATCGCCTGTCGATAGCCAAGTGTGGGCCTGATCATGATTCAGCGCTTCTCAAATTTCGCCCTGGCTTCGGCGTAAAACGCTGAATCGATGAAGTCGAGCTGGCACTCCTGTGCCATTGATTCAACTCTGCGGCGAACAGCTGGTCGCACAAAAAAAGGAACTTCCTTGAGCGACTGTTCTGCATCAGCACTCCAATTCAACCCTGATCTCATGAGACCTCGATGGAGAATAGGGGATTCGAACCCCTGACCTCTGCGGTGCGATCGCAGCGCTCTACCAGCTGAGCTAATTCCCCGGGCAGAGCAACTTAGCGCCGGTTTTCCAACGCACTCGAAGGCAAAATGATCATCAGTGCTTCATGCCTGAATGCTGATCACTCCGGAGCGACTGGCTTCATTTGATGAGGCATCTGTTGCGACACTGGCGCGCCGTTTGGAGTACGACGACTACCCAACACCTTTTGAAGGTCTGAATGACTGGCATCTCTTGAGAGCCCTCGCCATTCATCGACCGGAGCTCACCGCTCCATACGTCCATTTGATCGATCAGGAACCCTTCGACGAGGACTGAGCCAATGCCGGGGCTACTCAAAGGACGACGGGTGCTGGTCGCTGCCTCTGGGAGTATTGCGGCTGTCAAGACTCCGCTGTTGGTCAGCGCGCTTGTGCAGGCCGGGGCTCAGGTCCGCTGTGTGCTCACTGAAAGTGCTGCCCGTTTGGTGAGCCCGGTGGCTCTGGCAACGCTCAGTCGTCAACCCTGCTTGCAGGACGCCGACCAGTGGGACCCTGCGTGCCCTCGCCCACTGCATATCGAACTGGCTGAATGGGCGGATCTCGTGGTGGTGGCCCCGCTCAGTGCAACATCACTGTCCCGCTGGGTGCAGGGTGATGGTGAGGGATTGCTGGCCAGCCTTCTTCTGGCTTGTGAGTGCCCAGTTCTGGCGGCGCCAGCGATGAACACAGCCATGTGGACACACCCAGCTGTGCAGCGCAATTGGGGCCTTCTGCTTGACGATCCTCGAGTGCTGCCCCTGGCGCCTGAGGGCGGTCTGCTTGCCTGTGACCGTCTGGGTACGGGCCGCATGGCTGATCCCGTCAGGATTGAACTGGCTGCCGCCAGCGCCCTCTTGCAAGCCGATGCTGAGGGCCACCTCAAATCCGACTGGCGCGGGAGGCATGTGCTGGTGAGCGCCGGTCCAACTCTGGAAGCTTTGGACTGTGTCCGCGTTCTCTCTAACCGCAGCAGTGGCCGCATGGGTGTTCTGTTGGCTCAGGCCGCTCATCTGCGCGGTGCCACCGTTGATTTGGTGCATGGCCCGCTGCAAGTTCCGCCGTCCTGGTTGGAAGGTCTGCAGTGTCATGCAGTGGTGGGAAGTGCCGCCATGGACGACAGGATCCAACAGCTGCAGCCGAAAGCAGATGCGGTGTTGATGTGCGCTGCTGTCGCCGATTTGCGCCGTACCAGTCCCACTGATGTTGAGAAGCTGCCGAAAGACCAGCTGATTGAGTCGCTGGAGGGTGGTTGGGAGCCAGTGCCTGATCTGCTTCAGTCACTGGTGAGTAGGCGCCCCGCGGGTCAGTCTGTGCTGGGTTTTGCCGCCCTGACAGGAACCGATGAGCAACTGCTTGAGCTCGGTCGCCGAAAGTTTCAGGCCAAGGGCTGTGATTTGTTGATGGTCAATCCTGTAGACCGAATCGGTCAGGGGCTCGACAGTGATCAGAACGCCGGCTGGCTTTTGGGTCCAGGCGATCGCCATCAGATCTGTCTCCTCGAAGACAAGCTCGTGTTGTCTCATCGCTTGCTGGATCGACTGTCAGAGATCAAGCAGCCCTCTTGATCAAGCAGCCATATCGGCGGGGTCCTGCTCCAGAAGGTCGATGAATGTGCGCAGTTGCAGGCGGGCGAAAGAGGGCCAGCTGCTGCTGCGATCTATCGTTTTAAACAATGCGAACAGCTTTGGGCGGTTCCTGAAGGCTTGCCCAAAACGCATCGTCCTGGATGGTTTCACTGCCGTCGTGTTGCATGGAGAACACTTCACGTTGTTGAGACGTGCAAAAGGCAAGCCTGTGCGGCCGTTTGACACCTGTAAGATCCGCCTGACCGGTTGACTTCGTCAACAGCCGGCGTTTCGGCTTTTCCTCCATGCGCATCCGTCCTCTGCTGGCCCTTGTGCTGGCTTTCTGTCTGACCTTCGTCACTGCCTGCAGCGGAGATGCTCAGGCAGTTGATCGCTCGAACATCACGTACGACGACATCCGTAACACCGGCAAGGCGAATGATTGCCCCACGCTGCCTGAATCCGCTCGTGGTTCCATTCCGCTGACTCCCGGCAACGACTATCAGCTGACTGCGATCTGCATGCATCCCAGCCAGGTCTTCGTCAAAGGTGAGCCTGCTAACAAGCGTCAGGAAGCCCAGTTCGTTGAGGGCAAGATCCTTACCCGTTACACCTCAAGTCTTGACCAGGTCTACGGAGACCTCGTTGTCGGTCAGAACGGCCTCTCCTTCAAAGAAGAAGGGGGTATTGACTTCCAGCCCATCACCGTTCTGGTTCCCGGTGGTGAGGAGTTCCCGTTCACCTTCTCCAGCAAGAACCTCAAGGCTGAGGCTGAGGGCGCTGCCATCACCACCAGCACGGACTTCGAAGGTGAGTACCGCACACCGAGCTACCGCACCAGTAACTTCATCGATCCCAAGGGTCGTGCTCTCACAACCGGTGTGGACTATCCCCAGGGCCTGATCGGCCTCGGTGGTGATTACCAGAAGCTCGATAAGGAAAACAAGAAGCGCTACATCGACGGCCAGGGTGTGATGAGCCTGTCCATCACTAAAGTCGATCCCGAAACCGGCGAATTCGCTGGAGTGTTCTCCGCCATTCAGCCTTCCGACTCCGATATGGGTGGTCGTGAAGTTGTTGACGTGAAGATCACCGGAGAGCTTTACGGCCAGCTGGAAGAAGCCTGATTGCTTCAAAACAGTTCGCTCAGCAACGAGGGGCTTCGGCCCCTTTTTTGTTGTGACCCCTGTTCGCTGAAGTCTCAGGCTGTTGTCTGGGAGAATCGCGCCGTCTTTCCAATCCACTCCGGCCTGTCATGACTGCCAGCTCCCCTTCCTCTCAGACCGGTGTGATCGCTCCCTATGGCGGCACCCTGGTTGATTTGATGGTTCCAGAGGGTGACAAAGCTGCAGTGAAGGCCTCAGCCAGCAGCAGCATCGAATGCTCCGATCGCAATGCCTGTGACGTTGAGCTGCTGGTGGTCGGTGGCTTCTCCCCTGAAAGGGGTTTTATGCACCATGCCGACTACGACGCCGTGGTGGCCGGAAACCGCACCACCTCGGGGTATCTCTTCGGACTGCCGATCGTGATGGACACCGACCGTGAGGACATCACAGTCGGGCAGAAGATTCTGCTCACCTACAAGGGCCAGGATCTTGCTGTGCTCACCGTTGAGGACAAGTGGGAGCCAGACAAGGTCATTGAGGCCAAGGGTTGCTACGGCACCACATCCCTGGAACATCCAGCTGTGCGCATGATCGCCACAGAGCGTCGCCGTTTCTACCTCGGTGGTCTGATTCAGGGCCTTGAACTGCCGTCGCGTGTGTTCCCCTGCAAAACCCCGGCTGAGGTCCGTGCTGGCCTTCCTGAAGGAGAGGACGTTGTGGCCTTCCAGTGTCGCAATCCCATCCACAGAGCCCATTACGAGCTGTTCACTCGGGCCCTGCATGCCAGCAACGTCAGTGAGAACGCAGTGGTGCTAGTGCATCCAACCTGCGGGCCCACCCAGCAGGATGACATTCCTGGAGCTGTTCGATTCCAGACCTACGAGCGACTTGCGGCCGAGGTGGATAACGCTCGGATCCGCTGGGCTTACCTGCCCTACGCCATGCATATGGCAGGCCCCCGTGAGGCTTTGCAGCACATGATCATTCGCCGTAATTACGGCTGTACCCACTTCATCATTGGGCGTGACATGGCCGGCTGTAAGTCTTCCCTGAGCGGTGATGACTTCTACGGTCCCTACGACGCTCAGAACTTTGCCAAGGAGTGTGCGCCTGAGCTCACGATGGAAACCGTGCCCTCTCTCAACCTCGTCTACACCGAGGAGGAGGGCTACGTCACCGCGGAACACGCCGAGGCCAGAGGGCTGCACGTGAAGAAGCTCAGCGGCACTCAGTTCCGCAAGATGCTGCGCAGCGGTGAAGAGATCCCCGAGTGGTTTGCCTTCAAGAGCGTCGTGGATGTACTCCGGTCCACCTGAGCTCTCAACTACCTATTAACATTCCTTCATCAGAGGCGGAAGACCCTTGAACAAACGTTGGCGGAACATCGGCCTTGGTGCCCTCCTCGTGCTCGCGATCGTTGTCATCGCACCGGCTTTCTTTGGTGGCGCTGGTAACCCTCAACCCGAGGCACGCTCACTTCGCTACAGCGATTTTGTAGAGAGGGTCCAGGAAGATCAGGTCAGCAGAGTGCTTCTTTCCCCCGATCGTGGTACTGCTCAAGTTGTCGAGACCGATGGTCGCCGCGCTGAGGTGAATCTCGCGCCCGACAAGGACCTCCTCAAGCTGCTCACCGATCACAACGTTGATATCGCTGTTCAGCCCTCCCGCCAGCCTGGCGCTTGGCAGCAGGCCGCTTCAAGCCTGATCTTCCCCTTGCTCCTGCTGGGTGGGTTGTTTTTCCTCTTCCGTCGTGCCCAGTCCGGTGGCGGCGGCGGTAATCAGGCCATGAACTTTGGCAAAAGCAAGGCTCGTGTGCAAATGGAGCCTTCCACGCAAACCACTTTTGGTGACGTTGCGGGTGTTGAAGGAGCCAAGCTCGAACTCACTGAAGTTGTTGACTTCCTCAAGAACCCTGACCGCTTCACCGCAGTAGGAGCCACGATCCCTAAAGGTGTTCTGCTGGTCGGCCCTCCAGGTACCGGTAAGACTCTTCTTGCCAAAGCTGTGGCTGGTGAGGCCAGCGTTCCTTTCTTCTCGATCTCTGGTTCGGAGTTTGTCGAGATGTTTGTCGGCGTTGGAGCGAGCCGTGTTCGCGATCTTTTTGAACAGGCGAAGAAAAACGCACCCTGCATCATTTTTATCGACGAAATCGATGCGGTCGGTCGCCAGCGTGGAGCTGGCATGGGTGGAGGCAATGACGAGCGTGAACAGACACTGAATCAGTTGCTCACCGAAATGGATGGTTTCGAGGGCAACACCGGAATCATCATTGTTGCGGCCACCAACCGCCCTGATGTCCTCGACTCAGCTCTGATGCGTCCGGGACGTTTTGACCGTCAGGTCACGGTGGATCGACCCGACTACGCAGGTCGTCTACAGATCCTCGGAGTGCATGCCCGCGGCAAGACGCTGTCCAAAGATGTCGACCTCGACAAGGTGGCTCGCCGAACTCCTGGCTATACGGGGGCCGATCTGTCCAACCTGCTAAACGAAGCTGCAATCCTTGCTGCCAGGCGTGATCTGAGCGAAGTCAGTAATGACGAGATCAGTGATGCCATCGAGCGGGTGATGGCGGGTCCTGAGAAAAAGGACAGCGTGATGAGTGATCGCCGTAAGCGGCTCGTTGCCTATCACGAGGCTGGTCATGCTCTGGTTGGTGCCCTTATGCCTGACTACGACCCGGTTCAGAAGATTTCGATCATTCCCCGTGGAAATGCCGGCGGTCTGACCTTCTTTACTCCCAGTGAGGAGCGGATGGAGTCAGGCCTGTATTCCCGCACTTACCTGCAGAACCAGATGGCCGTTGCGCTCGGCGGTCGTGTTGCTGAAGAGATCGTCTACGGAGAGGACGAAGTCACCACAGGTGCTTCCAATGACCTCCAGCAAGTTGCTTCAACTGCAAGACAGATGATCACCCGCTTCGGGATGAGCGACAAACTCGGTCCTGTAGCCCTTGGTCGTTCCCAGGGAGGCATGTTCCTCGGACGTGATATCGCGGCTGAACGTGATTTCTCTGAAGACACTGCGGCAACCATCGACGAAGAAGTTTCTGATCTTGTTGCTCTGGCCTACAAGCGTGCCACCAAGGTTCTTGTCGACAACCGCTCTGTGCTCGATGAGCTCGCAGACATGCTTGTGGACCAGGAAACTGTGGATGCCGAAGAGTTTCAGGAACTGCTGATCCGCAGTGATGTCCGTATTGCCGAATACGTCTGAAACTGATCTGGGGTTGATTCGCTCGTTGCGGATCCAACCCCTTCTGGTTGTTTTGCGTCCAGAACGCATTGATCTGGAGGCAGTTTTTATTACCACCCGTCTCTGCCGTCAGCTCGATCAGCTGGTAGAGGCGGGTGTTCAGCATGTAGAGATCGCATGGATTGATCATCCCCGCTGGCGTGATCTTGCGATCGCAGCGAGGTCTCGTCATCCACGTCTGTCCCTTGGAGCGGCATCGATCACGCAGCAATCGGCTCTGCAGCAGGTTGCTGAGCTTGGATTCAGCTACGCCATGTCGCCGCTGTTGGATCGGGAGTTACAGCAACAAGCGAAGCAGCTTGATTTTTTGTTGGTCCCAGGTGTGATGACTCCCTCCGAGATCAGGCAAGCCTGTGATCTGGGTTGTCGTTTGGTGAAGTTGTTTCCGGCAAGCGTGGTTGGGCGCAGCTTTTATCGTCAGATCGCTGCGCCGATGGGGAATCTCCCTTTCATGATTGCTGCTGGAGGCTTGCGTGCCGGTGACCTCTACTCCTGGCTCGATGCTGGATATGACGCCATCGCGCTTGGTCGAACTGTGTTCGAAAACAATGATTTTGATCCCTCCCTTGCCGCCTGGATTGGCGCATGAGTGGTAGCGATGAGACCCATCTGCTACAGATAAGAGAGATGTTTCAGGAACGATGTCTCAGCTATCCATCAAGTTGAGCGACAAAGCTGATGCTTTGATCGCTCAGTTGCAGAAGGAAATTTTCAATCGACGTCGCAAGAAGGTCACCGCCTCCGGCGTCGTGGAGACCCTTGTCGAAAGCGGGGCTCGCTCGCAGTCCGACAAGCGTTTCTCAACCTCCTGGGTCAATCTCATTCAGGACATTGAAAAGGCCGCCAAGCTGGCCAATGCCCATGGCAGCAAACCCTCTTCACTCAGCGACGAGGAGTGGGTGATGGTGTTGAGCCATCGCAACCGCCAGTCCACTGGTAAGCCTGCACGTCAGTCAGCTGCCAAAAAGCCTGCCGCTAAAAAGCCTGCGGCCAAGAAATCTGTGGCCAAAAAGCCCGCTGCCAAAAAGCGTGCTGCCGTGAAGGCTTCCACGGCCAAGGCTCCCGCAGCGAAAGCTGCAGTCGCCAAGACTTCCGTGAAGAAATCCGCTTCACGGAAGCCGGCCATGACGAGAGCCGCCAAAAAGACGACGACAACGTCGACAACCGTGAGCACTGCGAGCAAGCCACGCTCGGCTCGTCGTGCCCGCAAGGCGACCAAGTCATCGGCATCCGGGTCAGTGGCCGGACGCATGGCCAAGGCCGCAGCTCAGCTGGGGAGCGCAAGCGGCATTACGTCTCCGGCTCGCAGCTGAATCAACAAGTGCAGCCTCACCAGAGGCTGCACTGACCCTGTTGTCTGAGCAGGTGGTCGGCCAGAACCAGATTCACCATGGCCTCCACCATCGGCACGGCTCTGGGCAGCACACACGGGTCATGTCGACCTTTCGCGGCGAGGGTTGTGGCCTGTCCGCGATCGTTGATTGTTTGCTGCTCTTTGCGGATCGTTGCGGTGGGCTTGAAGGCCACCCGGATCACAATCGGCTCGCCGTTGCTGATGCCTCCCTGAATTCCACCGGAATTGTTGGTGGCTGTGCGCAGCCGGCCTTCGTCGCTGGGCAGAAAGGCATCGTTGTGCTCGCTCCCTTTCAGCCGTGTGCCGGCGAAACCTGAGCCGATTTCGAACCCTTTGGTCGCGGGTAGTGACATCACCGCCTTAGCCAGATCTGCTTCCAGCTTGTCGAACACAGGCATCCCAAGGCCCACAGGAGGCCTGCGTACAACGCATTCGATCAGACCTCCACAGGAGTCGCCCTCGCGGCCGATCGCCTCAATCCGCTCGATCATCCGATCGGACATCGCAGCATCCGGACATCGCACGATGTTGGCTTCCACGGCTTCGCGGTTCACAGCATTGATGTCCACCGTGGCTTCGAGGTCATGAATGCGCCGGACCCAGGCCAGGACCTCCGTGCCATGGACCTTGCTCAGCAACTGCCTGGCAATGGCACCAGCCGCCACGCGGCCGATCGTTTCGCGCGCCGATGCCCTGCCGCCGCCGCTGCGCGCCTGAATGCCGTATTTCGCTTGATAGGTGGCATCGGCGTGGGAGGGTCGAAAGGCAACCTCCATCTCCTGGTAATCCTGGGGTCGCTGATCTTTGTTGCGCACCACCATGGCAATCGGTGTGCCCAGGGTCATGCCATCCATGACACCGCTCAGGATCTCCACCTGATCGGCTTCCTTGCGCGGTGTGGTGATTTTGCTCTGGCCTGGTTTGCGCCGGTCTAGTTCGGCCTGAATCGCTGGCACGTCGAGTTCCAGTCGTGGCGGGCAACCCTCCAGGATCACGCCGACCCCGCCGCCATGGGACTCGCCGAAGGTGCTGATGCGGAACAGGGTGCCGAAACTGCTGCCCAATGGAATGCTTTCTCTCGTTCGAGCGTAAGAGAGCTCAGATCAGCTCGCTCAGGGCCCCTGAAGGCTGTTCAGAAGCCGGCCGGTCCCGAAGCATCTCGAAGTCGTTGAAGTCGAAACCTGGTCCTACACAGCAGCTCACCAGGGAGTAATGCCCCTCCGCGCGTGCGGCCATCCAGTGGCCTGCGGGCACCACGTGAACAGGATTATGCATCGAGAGCACATGCTGCATGGCTTGGCCTCCGTCTGGTTCAAGAGTCCAGAGACTCAAGGGTGTTCCCTGGAGATGGGTCCAGACCTCATCGGCCTGATGCACTGCATGCCAACGGCTTCTGGACCCCGCATCCAGCAGGTAGAGGATGCTGGTGATGGCTGTTCGTTGCTGGCCATCGGCACGGGTGACCAGTGATGAGCTCCGATAGAGCTCACGGAACCAGCCACCCTCTGGATGGGGTTCGAGGCTCCAGTCCTGAATCAGTTGATGGACGACCTCCATCGGTGAGTGGCTCGAAGATGGGGTCTCCTCTGAGATTGGCTCCATCAGTTCAGGGGTTTGCTGAAACGCATCAAGCCCCAGCTAAGTTTCCCTGAGTGGCCACCATCAACCCAATGGCCTAGCCCGGCATCCATCCGCTCCAGATAAGCCGGCGTGATGCTGCTTTCCAAATCCTCACGGCGTCGTCGCAACTCCAGGCGGACCCTTTTGTAGTGCTCAATCAGCATCGGTGTGCGGTCATGCCATGCCGTACGCGTTAGCCCTGCCTCGGTAGCCCAGCGGTGATACCGCTCTGGGGATCCGAGATCTGCAAGGTGAATGCGACTGAGAATCGCCGTCAGTGAATCAGCATTGACACCATCGGCTGCCATGGGGTCGGTCATCACCATCACGCCACCAGGTTTCAGCAAACGTGCTGCTTCCTGCATCACCGTCCGTCGGTCACCGGAGTGGAGAATCGCGTCCTGACTCCAAATCACATCGGCGCAGCTATCGGGGAGGGGAACTGCCTCGAAGGAAGCATCGTGAACGGTGATGCACTCAGAGAGGCCGGCCTCTTGATTGAGCAGCCGATGTCGGTTGTTCTCAACTGCAGAGATGTTGATGGCATCCACCCGGATCCCAGGGCTGCTGCAGAGTCTCCTAGCGGCTCCCCCGTAGCCAGACCCGAAGTCCACCACCCTCAGTGTGGTCGCTTGGTTCGGGGGAAGAGGCTGGCCGATCAAGGCGATTAAGGCGTCGACAGTGCGACGGCTTGCGGTTGCGATCGGTTCCTCCGCACTCTCATAAAGGCCGATGTGAATGTCCTCGCCGCCCCAGATGCCTGCGTAAAACCGATCGGCATCATCACTGTCGTAGTAGTTGGCCGCGGTGCTGGCTGCTGCGGAATAGGTGCTCGTCATCGCTCAGATCGCTGTGATGTCGGTGTCGAACAGATATTCCTTCTCAGCGACATGCACGTAGAAGTCGGGATCATCGTGGCCGCGTTGATAGTCGCCATAGCTGGTGATCCGCTGGAAGCCCACCTCTCGCATCAGGCGCCGCACATAGCCTTGCCGCAGCGGGAACATGTTCAGGTGATAGGTGCTTCCATCGCTGAAGGCATAACGGAAACGGGCCAGTCCATCGTCGACGTGTTCCGGTCCCACTTCAACGTCTTTACCGCAATAGACATTGCTCTTGCCGCTTGTGGAGGTTCCCTCCAGCAGGCGGTCATAGTTGCGGTGATCAAGAATCAGAATGCCGTTGTGCTTCAGCACCGCGTAGTACTCGGCCAAGGCCTTTCGACGGTCTCGTTCGCGGAACAGGTGGGTGAATGAGTTACCCAGGCAGATCACGGCGTCGTACTCGCCGTGAATGTCGCGGTTCAGAAAGCGCCAGTCCGCATGAACCGTGCGCATCAGCAGATCGCGTTCCCGGGCGTTTTTGAAGGCACGGGCAAGCATGTTGGGGCTGCCATCCACGCTCACCACATCGAAGCCCTCGCGTAACAGACGGACGGAATGGAAGCCCGTGCCTGTCGCCACATCCAGGACCGAGCGGGCGCCGTGCTCGTGCAGTAGGCGCACAAAGAAGTTGCCTTCAGCTTCTTCCCTGGCATCCCAATCAATCAGGCGATCCCAGCGGTCTGCGAATTGCTCAATGTATTCCTGCTGATAATGATCCGTTTCCCGGACGCGTTCGGGTCGCTGCCCGAAGCGTTGCGCATCACCGGATTCCGCTGAAGGGTGGCTTCTGAGTGTGGTCATGCCGGTCGGCTCCTCTACTGCGCGGGGGCGGTGCGAAGGACAGCAGCGGCGCTGTCTGACAGCTCGTTACCGACCCTCTGAGCTGTATCGACATTGCGAAACTGGCTCAATTCGCAACCTAATCACGGCGTTTGAAGCTGTCAGCTACGAAGATGAATGCTTTGTGGAAAACGGATGGTGACTGACCGCTGATCAGCAGGTCAGGCCACTGCTATAAGCAGCTCAGGCTTGGGCGGAGGCTCTGAAGTGCAGTCAGAGATCTCCATCGAGTCGGTCTGGAAGCTGTTTGGCAAATCCTCTGCAGAGTTGATTGAGCAGCTGCGCTCAGGTGCGGATCCTGAGGATCTTCATGCCAGTCGCGGCGTGCGGGCTGCTGTCCAGGATGTCTCGATGGAGGTTCGTGCCGGCGAGATCTTTGTGGTGATGGGTCTTTCTGGCTCAGGTAAATCCACCTTGCTGAGGATGATGAATGGTCTGATCACCCCCTGCGAGGGGGAGGTGACTGTCAAGGGCCGTTCGCTGAACTCGATGACGGCACCCCAGCTCGCGGAGCTGCGGTGTCATCAGATGGCGATGGTTTTTCAGTCGTTCGCGCTCTTCCCACATCGCAACGTGCTTGAAAATGCTGCTTTTGGTCTTGAGGTTGCGGGCATGGCTCGCAAGGCGAGGACTGATCGCGCCATGCAGGCTCTTGAGCGTGTAGGACTGGCCGCAGAGGCCCGTAAAAGACCACGCGAGCTGTCAGGCGGTATGCAGCAAAGGGTCGGTTTAGCTAGGGCTCTGGCCCTTGACCCGCCGATTTTGCTGATGGATGAGGCCTTCTCTGCCTTGGACCCTTTGATCCGCAAGGACATGCAGGATCTGTTGCTGGACCTGCAGGCCGAGCACCGTCGCACGGTGGTGTTCATTTCCCATGATCTTGATGAGGCAATCAGGATCGGTGACCGGATTGCCTTGATGCAGGCCGGGCGTCTATTGCAGTGCGATACCGCTCAGCGGTTGCTGCAGCATCCAGCCAATAACGAGGTCAGACGCTTTTTCCGCGACGTCGATGTGGCGTCCGTTCTGACAGTGGAAGCGATTGTGCAGCCTCCTCCTCGTCTGAGTGTTTGCGATGTGGGCGAACCTCTGCCTGATGACGGGGTCGTCACGATGTATGTGACGGATCGTCTGCAGCATTTTCGCGGTCTGATCCGACCAGGTCTCGGCTGGGTCGACATGGCTGCCATCAAGACATTGTCGATAGGCACATCGGTGAAGGCGGCCATTGATGTGGTGGCAACCAGTTCTGAGCCAGTGCCCGTGCTGGATGACGAGCAACGGCTGCTGGGCGTGATCAGCGCGCGTCAGTTGCTGCTCGCAATGGAGGCAGGCGGTTGACGCTGATCCTTGCTGCTGCTCATCAACCCGGTTGGCTTGGTCAGGCGATCGATCTTTCTGTTGAGTGGTTGTTGGCCAACGCCCAGGGATTGTTTGATCTGATCAAGGTGTCGGTGCTGGCCCTGGTCTCTGTCACTGAAATGGTGTTGGAGTGGCCACCGGCCTGGATGTTCGCTCTGATCACCGCGGCGCTGGGGTTTTGGCGAGTCAATGGTGGGTTCGCGCTGTTCGTGCTGCTCGGCTTCAATGTGGTGCTCTCCATGGCGCTTTGGAGCGAGATGATCGCCACCCTTTCGCTGGTGATCACAGCCTCCGGTCTGGCTCTGTTGATCGGCCTGCCGCTGGGCATTCTCTCGGCACGTTCACGATTGGTCTGGAGGCTGGTACGTCCCTGTTTGGACCTGATGCAGACGATGCCTGCTTTTGTTTATCTGATTCCAGCAGTGATGTTGTTCAGCACGGGTGCAGTTCCTTCGATTCTCGCCACTTTGATCTTCGCCATGCCGCCGGTGGTCCGTCTCACGCATCTGGGAATCATCCAGGTTCCGGATGACCTGATCGAAGCCGGTCGCTCCTTCGGCTGCAGCGATCGCCAGTTGCTCTGGAAGGTGCAGATGCCCAGTGCCATTTCCACCGTGATGACCGGGGTCAATCAGACGATCATGTTGTCTCTTTCAATGGTCGTGATCGCTTCGATGATCGGTGGCGGAGGTCTCGGTGATGTGGTGTTGCGTGGGATTCAGCAGCTTGATGTGGGGATGGGGTTTGAAGGTGGGATCGCCGTGGTGATCTTGGCGGTGATCCTCGACCGTCTCAGTCAGAGCTTCGCCGGGCGACGCGGATCATCACTTCAACAACGCCTGCGCGCATGGATGGCTGTTTGGAGGTCGTCATGAGCGGTCGACAGATCCGACGACGAGCTGTCCTGCTCGGAGGCCTGGGGGTCGCGGGGATCTCCGCAGCCAGCTTGGTCAAGCTCAGTGCACCATCCTCCTCGGTGAGCTTTTCGCCCCCCGCTGGCAAGGGAGGTGTGGCGGGCTCCCGCAGCTCGCTGCCCAGTTCTGCATCCGCAAGACCCACACTGCGCCTTGGTTGGTCACCCTGGGCTGACGCTGAAGTGGTGAGCCTCATTGCTCAGAGAGTGATCCAACAGGCTTACGACGTGAATGTTGAGCGCGTGCTTGCCGACATCGGTATCCAGTACGCCTCCATCGCTCGCGGTGATCTGGATCTGATGCTGATGGCATGGTTGCCGTTGACGCACCGTGACTATTACCGGCGGGTGCGCGATCGGGTTGTCGATTTCGGTTCGATGTATTCAGGCCGTCTGGGCTGGGTGGTGCCGGATTACGTGCCTGCCTCGGAGCTTTCTGCGATTCCTGACTTACGCGACCCTTCCCTGGCGGGGCGGTTCGACAACCGCGTGCAGGGGATTGATCCTGGCTCGGGCCTGAATCAGGCTTCGGCTGAGGCACTCAAGAACTATCGCCTCAACGATCTGGAGCTGGTTGCGTCAAGCAGTGCTGCCATGACGGCGGTGCTTGATCAGGCCATTCGCAAGCAACGGTGGGTGGTGGTCACCAGCTGGACGCCGCATTGGATGTTCGCTCGTTACAGGTTGCGTTTCCTTCAGGATCCACAACGGGTGTTTGGCGGTATTGAGTGGATTCATGCGCTCGGTCGCCCTCAGCTGGATTTAGATATGCAAGATCTGGCTGGTTTCCTGACTCGCTTCCATTTGCCCGATCAGGAGATGTCGGATTTGCTGTTGCAGGCCAATGATCAGACGGCTGAGGCTGCAGTGGATGACTACATCGCCTCTCATCCGGCACGGGTTCGGTATTGGGTTACTGGAGAGATGTCGGCAACCTGAGCCGTTGCATTGCTCACTGACCCAACAGCTCACTGACCGACCAGCTAGCCAGCAAAAAGCCCCCTCGTGAGAGGGGGCTTTCCGATTCAGTTGACCTGAATCGT